>NZ_FWZT01000025.1 GCF_900177345.1 Pseudobacteriovorax antillogorgiicola | reverse complement strand
CATTGGTTAGCTTCATTGATGCCTCCTAGTTCTCGAGAGGCCTAGCATACACTAATGTTTGCCATAGTTTTTAGCATTATTGAGATCGGCTCTAGCAATCGGTCTCATTTGAATTAGTGTCGACTTGATCTGACAAAGCCCACAATAAAAAGAGGTTACCCTGTTTTAGGATATACTTTTCATAAATCATATGCTTTCATTTCCAGCTTGTGAGATGTTTCTTTTTGATCTTTTTTTATTCGTCTAGGTGTTTGACTTTGTTGGAGTAACCTATGTCCCAAGATATTCCAGAAATTTACGCCAATTATAATAGCTTCCGACCTGAAGCTTCAGGTTCGAAAACATTATGCTATTTTACTCGTAATATGGGTGCTCTACTTGAAGAATCTAAACTTGGAAAAGATGCAAATATTCTCGAAATAGGGCCAGGCAAAGGGGAGTTGCTTAACAAACTCAGGGGACTAGGTTACTCAAACTTGGAAGCCTTTGATATTTGTGCCTCTTTTCGGGAGAATCTAAGAAGTCAGGGATTTAAGGTCTACGATGGGAATAATTTATTAGATCTCTTGGAGCAGTTGCCGGATAACTATTTTGACGCTCTGATTGCTGTGGATGTTTTGGAACACATTGACCGATTGGAACTACAGGAGTTTCTAAAGAGCTTTAGTTGTAAATTAAAGTCCGGGGGAGTCATTATGGGCCAGGTTCCTAATAGCTCTGGACTTTTTGGACACAATACTTTTATTGCCGACTATACCCATATTACGCCGTTCAATGAGATCAGGTTGACATCTTTATTTCATGGGTGTGGTTACAAAAACATTCTTGTCCGAGAGACTCGGTTACCGAAGTCAGTTGGAAATTTTTTCAGATCAATTGCAAGGAATTTTATTTTCAAGATCGCCTATTTTCTTAATCGATTAGTTGGAGCAACTCCGGTTAAAAATTTATCTCATCTCATTTTGTTTCACGCAGAAAAGTGATTGTCTGAGACTGAGGAGCACTGTCTCCTTGACATCTTTCGAAGCTCGACCTTGAAATCTATTTTTGGAGGAGTGTGTCGAAAGCAAATTAGTTGATTCATCCAATATCTCTGTCACCCGATTCAGCAGTTTATTACCAAACTCCCATAGAACCTCTTTTTGGTTAAATGTAGATTTGGATATCTTTCAAGCTTTCGCCCTTCTGATAACTCAATAAAATGTGCGAAACTTGTGGAGCCGAACCAAAAAATTCAATGAATACTATCGCTTTTGATTGATTATAGTTGGCTCACTCATTAGAGGTAAAAGGCAAGTTCAAAAAGTGAAATTGTTATTACATCCCAAAAAAAGCATCAACGACCACTTGTTCGGCAGTTGTCGGCTTCAACTCGAACTCGCTTACCAGTTAGATTTTGAGGCCCGCTCTTCTGGATAATATTACTGCTGAAGGTGAGCAGAAACTGTTCTCCTTTTTTAAAAGACAGAGTCTCATTCGACAAATGGCCTCGTTTGAGCCCTTGGATAGTTTGATCAAGTTTGAACTTGTCGCCAACTTTTCGATGAAGTTTGACTACAATAGAATTACTTGAACTTCTCTTACTTATTTTCGTATCGACTTTCTGATCGACCATTGAAGTGATGACGCCAGTCGTTCTATCTGCAGCAAATTTCCCTTCGAAACAAAAGGCCAGGTCGTTATGATCGTAATCAAACCAATCTTCATATCCTAAGCCGAGGTATACTTCGTTAAATAGGATGTCGTGGCTGGCAAGGATATCTTCAGGAATGACAGTGTCCGAAGGAGAACAGTCAATTCTTAGGTTTTGCTTGATAATGGAATCGTTTAGCTCTGTAACACTGGAAAAAATCATATGATTGCTATCTGACCCCAGATGAGCAAAACGTACCGTTCTTGTCTCTCGTGAACCTTCACGCCCTTCGAAGATACGATCAAAATCTTGACTTGACTTAGGTATTTCCAAAACAATTTCTAAATCATCATCAGAGAGCGGGTACTTTGGAGTACTCAAGCTACTTTCTCGACAAACAATCGATTTCAAGATTGCGCTAGCAGATATAATATCTTGTTTTCCGTCTATTCCGATTTGCTGTGATTCCGCCTGTCTCATGACTGATTGGGTAGTCACATCTAGGTCTACAGCATGGAATCCGCCCAGTAGAGCACCTGATAGTAATAGAGTCGAGGTTGTGGCGTTACCAGCTTCATTTGATAATATATTAAACATTGAGAAAACCTTCATCAGTTCCAGGTATGAGGGGCTGATCGGCTAGCTATTCCTATATTTAAACTAAGGTTTGCTAGGAAAAGAATGTATGGACCTTACTTCAGGTAAGGCTTTTAGTAAGGAGGAGGCATTCGAAGTCCCACTGGCATTAAATAGCCCTCATAGTTGTAATATATGGAATAAAATCTAGCGGTTTATGGAAACCTAAGACAAGTTCTTAGGTATACTTGGGCGCGGAGCCGATAGCAGAGCAATAGCCGATTAGATCAGCCCGGAGGACTCATGGCACAGGTAAGGCGTGAAAAGAGATTTTGTACAAAGAACACAAGTGCCAAGGGCGCATTGTTGGGGGAATTCAAAGGCTCAGCCACTCCTTTCCGCTTGGTAAATTTATCGAGCAGGGGAGTCTGCATCGAAGTTCCTAGGAATTTCCCTGTGTCAGACCGCCTTTACTTTACATGCGAGGCTGATGAAGCGCCAAGTTTGTTCTCGGGAATCGTTCAATGGTCGAAAGAAACTTCGGATGGAAATTTTCAGTTGGGCCTAAGTGTAGCGTCTACAGTTCTTTGGGATGAGTTGTTTCACTTCGTGCAAGACGAAAATGATCTCTATTTCTCATAGAAAGCCCCTTTATCAGTCATGGAAGGCGTTTTATCTGTCGAAGAAAAATTATTTTCTTTTTATAATTTGTGGAATCTTTATTATATCAAAACAGGGTACCCCCTCTTTTTTTATCGAGGCCTGTGTCAGACAAGTCGACACTAATTGAGATAAGATTTATTGCAGATGCCTAATTTTAGTTTGTTTTCAAACCAAGCCTGTGAATGCTGCCCCATACATTCCCTAAACAGTTGAGTTTAACAGTTTTGCAGTTAGTGTTACAGACTTCAATGCTTGTAAACATGAGTCTAAATGATGCTCGTAGTTCAGATAGGGGACAAGCTCTAATTGCCTCCTAATAGAAAATATTTTCCGGTTCAATTCAGTGTTAATATTATGCTAACCAGAACGACTTTCAAATATACTCTTGAAAATTAATATCCACTTAGTAGAACTCCGTCATCACTCGGCAGATCTTTAATCACGTTATAAGCTAGTTCTGATCGAAGAAACGTTTAGTTTATATTTCAGCTTGGCTAACAAAGGAGTTCCTACCATGAAAACCAAGCCTCATTATTTGAAAGGCTCTAGAAAACTTTATTTCCTAGCCATTATCCTAGCAGTATCGTTTACGAAAAAGTCCTCGGCTCAAAATCAAGTGTTTAGCGTCTATGGTGAAGATACATCTGCAGCAGATAGATTGATTGCTGGATATGATGCTGAAATTTATCCTTGGGAAGGAACCTTACGCTACAAGTCTGGGGTCCAGCCTTTCAAAGGGAGTCAGCATATTTCCTGGGCAGGGAGATCGGGGGTTTGGTTTGGTGGGGGAATTCAGTCTGATCAGCCATTAGACTTGAGTGACTACGGCGAGGGCTATATTCAATTTCATATTAAAACCACTCTTGATGTCGATTTTCGCGTTGGTGTAACGGATCGCTACGGCAATGCACATTATGTGGTCGTACCTTTGGGGGCCAGTAAATATGGAGATGTTCAGCGGGATAGATGGAGTCCCGTGCGAATACCAGTCAGAGATATCCGGGGTATCAAAATCGATTTGAGGACCATTCGCTATGCATTTGCCATCACGAGTATTACCAACACATACCCTAAAAAAAGCTTTAACCTAGCTGTAGACGAGATCGTATGGGTTGCAGATGGTGGTAAGGTGACTTTGCCCACCCCGCCAACGTCGGGAGGGGATACAACTGCAAAGGGAGGTGATTTGCGGGTGATGACATTCAATGTACGGACTGAGTTAGCAAACGACCCTGGAGAGAGAAGTTGGAATGCGCGCCGATATCGGGTTAGTCAGTACATTAAGGATTCTAGGCCAGATGTGCTGGGGATTCAGGAGGCTACGGGTGGTCAGCATGATTTTATCCGCAGTCAAATCGGATCACAATACGGCTCCTCTCCACGACGGCAGATCATATATCGTAGGGATCGTCTTCGTATCCGTGACTCAGGTCGAATATACTTAGTTGCAGACAAGTGGGGGAATCGTTCCGCAGAATGGCTGGAGTTTGAGGTAAAGCCTACCGGGCAGCGATTTGTCTTTGTTGCATCTCACTGGGGAGTTGACCGGAATTCCCAGCAGGGTTCTGCTAACATCATGAGAGACGCCCTTGGTGGCATCAATGGTAATTGGCGAGTGCCAACTATTTTTGTTGGAGATCTCAATGTTCAGCCAGGCAGTAGACCTTTGACCACTCTGTTGGATCAAACCCCACTCAAGAACTTTTTTTGGGGGTCCACATTTAATGCTTGGTATGGCGCAAATATTCAACTTGATTACGTCACCGGGCACAGGGTTAGTAAGAAGGACTGCTTTGTAGAAAGAAGTCATAACAGCTTCCAAGCGCCCTCCGATCATCGGGGCATCGTTTGTAATCTGCGCTTCTAGTTTACCTAAGATATATCGGGGGAGCGGCTTTGTGCCGCTCAAATATTTAGGATTCGAAGATGCCTTGGATTTCGTAAGTAACACCAGTGTTCTGAGCGAATTTGTTGTTTATTCCTCGTTGGGAGCTGAAGTAGAGGCGCTTGCCGTTTGGACTAATTGCAGGGCCGGTGATTTCAGAGTGGTCCTGATTTTCAACTTTTACCAAAGGATATACATCGCCCCAGGGACCGATGACGACAATTTGCATTTGCCCGCCATCCTCTGCGACAAGAACATGACCGTCCTTTGAAACGGTAACATTATCGACTCCACTCAGAATGGGAGTATCCGACGTTGCTTTGTCATAGAGAAGCCCCAGAGACTGATCATTGGTATCATAGAACCAAACTCGATTGTCGCCTTTCGTTGTAAAGTAGATCATGCCTTCATGAAAGCTAATACCTTCACCGCCATCGAACTTGGTCGCATTGCGAATTTGCTTGCGGGTAGGAGTTTGGAACAAACCAGGAGTACTATTCTCTAAAGGAACCCATGAAACAAAACCTCCATCTTCCACGGCTACTTCTAAGAGACCATTGTCTAAGTCCATGCGACCATTGAGATCTACAGAAGCGGGTGTATACCGGTAAAAGCAGCCATCACCTTCATCTTCTGTAAGATAGGCTTGCATGTTTACGGGGTCGATAGCAACAGCTTCATGCTTGAACTTGCCAAGCCCAGATCGCTTCTCACTGCAACCATCTCTTACAACATCACACTCAAAAACTGAACCGAAAGGGATCTCCTCGCATGATAGCCACGTTCCCCAAGGAGTAGCGCCGCCAGCACAATTCTGGCTGGTGCCTCCAAGTATTCCGTAGGCATCCTCAATCTGTCCGTCGGCATTGAACCTTATTGCGCCCGCGCCACCGGCGAGGAAAATCTCACTGTTCGACGTGTATACCCATCCACCATCGTTTTGAGGAAAGCAAGCCCCACCATCGGGATAAATGTGCCAGCGATAGTCCGTTTTTCTGCCATCGGTATCACGAACTACGCGATGTCCCGTACGAGCAATTTGTCGTGAAGAAAAACCCTGAGGTAAGCGGATTCCTTGGGAATCTGGAGATCCTAAGGGACCGAGTGACTTGAGCGACCGGAAGTCCAGCAGTTCTTGACCAGAAGCCATTGAAGTGAGTTGGGTTCCAAGGCTTAGAAAGCCAAAGCTCCCCATGGATGATTTCAAGAAGGAGCGACGATTGAAATCACTAGTCATAGGATTCTCCTGTGTGTTGAGTCGGGTTTGTGAGTCTCGAATTTTGCGGAATTCTAAAGATTTACTTTGTAGTTGAGATTAAGATAGCTAAAAAAATCAGCGAGATTCAGAGGTAAGCCCTTGATGCTTTTTTAACAGGAACTTGTTTCCCATAGGTAGGTGTTGAATGCCAAGGGCTTCATTTTTGTAAGAGGTGATCTTAAGCAATACTAACTTGCAGCATTGCGATTATAATGTTCCAGCTTACCTCGATAAAATACCCATGAGTTTGCAGGTTCCTGAATTTGCCATTTTCGGAAAAAGTCATAAAAAATAGATAATTGGCCAGTCAGTCGATAGAAAAATACCTGCATTCTTTAGCCCTTGGCGGTGGCTTACAAGAAAAATTTTACGGCCTCTAGAGTGAGCTGTCTTGGAACCGATGGGCTTGATGTTCAAGACATTGGGTCTTGATCATGAATGCAACAAAGGTGAGGTTCAACGTGAGAATATTTAAGTTCGCAATTATAGCGACACTTGCTCCCCAGCTGATGGGTTTTTCAATTTCTAGCCAGAAACGCCAGGCCATTGAAAAGTCCGAGGAAATTTACCTACAGCTCTTTCAAAATGATCAGATTATCGATCATGTGATCAGTAGTGAAGCCAACAAGAGCCGTATGTCTTTACAAGAGAGAACAAGAATTTGGGATACCTGGTCTAGTAAATCTGGTTTGAATTATGCCGAGCTTGGAGAAGAAGGTCAGGACATTCCAGAGTGGATTGTTGGCGTTGTAAAAAATCCATGTTCAGAGATTCTAGAAGACACAAAAGAGCAATATCGCGTTGCGGAACTTTTCGTTTTGGATCGTGAGGGTGTTCCGGTTTGTACAGCAAACCTGCTGACTCAGTACGACCAGCGGGATCAGAAAAGCTATCGAGAAATAGCAGTAGAACACAAAGAATACTATATTCAGCCTTTCACAAGAAGCCCTCACACTGGCAAAAGGCAGGTGGAAGTTTCTTATCCTCTTCATGATGATGATGGTTCGTTGATTGGTGTATTAGTTGTTGGTGTGAAGCCTTCGGTGAGATAATGGATCTTCGGTCGGTCATCACTCTTGTAAAAAAGAGTGATGACCATCCTCGTCTCTCTAAATCATTCTTCTAGCAAATTTTCCATGAGATCGACCAACTTCTGAGGATCTGGTGCACCTACGATCGTGTCTTTTAATTCGCCATTTTTAAAGGTGACGAGATATGGAATCGAGCGAACTCCCATTCCTTGAGGAACAGTCGAGTTGGCATCAACATTCATCTTAAATATATCAACATCACCCTCAAATTCTTGCGCTAGTTTATCAAGAACAGGGCCAATCATCTGACATGGGCCGCACCAAGGGGCCCAAAAATCTACCAAGCATGGCCTTTGGTTTTCAATCACTCTCGATTCGAAATCAGCATCACTGACTTCTTGAACATATCCTGCCATCATTTCTCCCTTAAGTATAAAAATCAATAAAAATAGATATTTGTATAGTTGCCCAAAAAAACAATCAAGCACCTGCAACATTTCGTCATGCTTTGCATCCTAAGGCTACTACAAAAAAGAAGTCAAAGACGGCTCGTAAGTGTAGCGTCGAGAAGAAAAAGCCCAACAAGCTGAATTTTTAACCTGAAGTTTCTCTCTCCGCAAGCGTTTACGAGCCGGTGACTTGCAATCACCTACCGCCTTATTGCTCAACCCTTACCATGATTTAAGAAGTAAATAGTTGGTCCCTTGAGCTCTATTTTGATAATTATATCAGGGCCTAAAAAAGATCAAAAACATGCTTTTAATGAATGAATTACGTGAACCGATGAGGAGATCACCTAAAATAGTCAGGGGACCTGCTGCTGGTTTAGCCTTCCGGTATTAGTGAAATACGGAGGTTACCCATGAAGTTTGACAAAAAATATCTTTCTACGTTCATCGCCTTAGGTCTGGTCGGGCAACTAGTTGCTTGTCAGAAAAAGGCTGGTGAAGAGGAAACAGATGAAGAGTCGCCGAAAACTGAGGAACAGCAGACCTCGTCCGAAATACAAACTCCTGAGCCTGATCAGGTTTCTGAGGAGCAACAAGCAGACTTTACGCCTGAAGCAGTAGAGCCTCCACCTCCAGTCGTCGAGCCACTACCACCTCCTCCACCAGTTGTAATTCCTGATGCTCCTATGTCGTTCGCCTTGCAAAGCCCGTCGTCTTCCATCAGTAATCAGGGGACAATCAAGCTTAGATTTAGCGACCTCACGGGAAGCGAAGAAATTTCTATTTATAGCGATGCAGCTTGCACCGAAAGCCTTGCTACAGCTGTTGCAAATTCAGATGTTTTTGATGTTGAGGTGGGTCTTTCAACTGAAAAAATCTATTCTCTGTATGCAACCTTTTCTATCGATGGAGTGCGGTCAGCATGTTCTGGTGTGTCAGTAGATTATACCTACGATGCAACGATCAGCGAGATATCCGGAATATCATTCGTTGGCTTGACAGGAAGCATTGGCAGCGATCGGACACCAACGCTCAGAGTTGATGGTGTTGGTGATGGAGATACAGTATTTCTATACAAGAATAGCAATTGTTTGGTGTCGGGGCAGGTAGGATTTGGAATTGCCTCGGGAAATTCAATTGACATTACCTTGTCTTCAGCCGCGCTGCCGAGTGATAGTGCCTATAATTTCCATGCTCGGTCAGAAGATAATGCCGGTAACGTATCAAGTTGCACAAGCTTTTCTTTAGGCTACCAGTTGGATACGTCTGCACCAGATGCACCTAGCTCAGTGACACTAACGGACCCTGGGACAAGTTTAGGTCTCGATACGACACCGACATTTAGCGTGGCTGGTGTTAATGTTGGTGACACTCTTCTTCTTTACAACGATGCAGCGTGCATGAATGAGTATGCTTCGACTACAGTAACCACAAACCCCATGAGCATCGATAGCTCGAATATCTCGTCGGATGGTACCTATCAGTTCTACTCCGCAGCAATTGACGCCGCTGGAAACAAGTCCGATTGCTCAACGTCATTTGCATCCTATACGCTTGATGTTTCTAAACCAAGCTTGAACACCGTGACTCTTACCTCGGGTGGTGGCAAGAATGTGGCAGGTATCGATGGTAAAGCGATTCTGACCTTTCAAGCCAGTGAGCAGCTTTCATCAACGACTGTAACGATTCATGGTCGCTCAGTAACAGCGAACAATATATCTGGTAACACCTGGCAAGCAGTTTATACCTTCTTGGGTTCCGATCCTTCCGGTTCGATTGGGTTCACCATTGATTACGAAGATCAGGCAGCTAATGCAGGGAATCAGGTGACAGCTACAACTGATGGTTCGATGCTAAACTACGATAGCACCAACTACTCACCCACTTTTTCAGTTAGTAGCCAAGTTGTTGCAGAAGGTGCCCCGATCAATCTCGATATCAACGACACCAACTCGGGGAACGATACAGATAATAATGGTACTGCCATAGCCTACACTTGCTACTATGATATGGTGGCAGATGGTGAAGTATCAAATACAAACCCATGTTCTGCCATCACAGGCATGAGCTTTGGTACCAGTGATGGTATTTTGCAGTGGGCGCCGGATTATGATGCTGCTGGCGTCTATGAGTTGAAAGTTGTGGGAACTGATTCGGTTCTCGATGGTGAGGCGATATTTACCCTGACAGTTAACAATACAAATCGCCCACCAAGCTTACCAAGTTACAGCCAGAGAAGTCTGTATGATAACGATAATTATAGTTTCGATGTGAGCGATGCAAGCACTGGCAACGATCTTGATGTGGATGGAGACACCATAGCCTATAGCTGCTATTATGATGAACTTTTAGATGGAGTAGTTGCTGATTCAAATTTGTGTTCAGAAATTGCTGGTCTAAATTTTAACGAAACTCAGGGTCTATTTAGTTGGGCTGTGAAAGCTAGCAACGCAGGAACCTACGAATTTCGAATTACTGGTTCTGATAGCGATCTCACAGGAGATAGTGTTTTTGAAATCAATGTAGTTATCGATATATCGAAGCAACCACAGCTTTCGGTGATCGGCAGTAACACGACGAGTTACTTTTCATCTCTAAGTGACAACAATCAAGTATCAATGAATGGCACATTGCTAGGAACCTATCAAGCTGGAGATACTTTTACACTAACGACATCAGCGGGAGATCTGATGGAGTGTACAGGGGGGTGTTTTGCTGTTACACCGGTTGAAGGTACTGCCGCTTGGACTACAAGAACCTATGCTTCCACCTTGCTTTCGACGTATATGGGGCGCTATGACACAGCGAAGATTGTAGTCGCTGCCTTTGACCAAGCTGCCTATGTAGAAATAAAACAGGATGGGGTAACTCACGCTACCGGCACGATCCCTGCGGGAACTATTCAAGAGTTCACAAACATTGTGCATAATGTGGGAGCCTTGTGGATCGAAAGTGATCAAGATATCGCAGCCTATGTTTCAACCAAGGCATCAGGGGATAGTGAGTACGATCGCGACGGGCGTGTTATCACCGCGGCAGCAAAAACGTCGTTGGCTTTCGTTTCAGGTGGTGGCGGCACTCCGGCAGCGGTAAGCACTACAGAAGATGATACTGTTGTTGCAGCATACCGAAACGATGGAACTAATTTCTCTGATACGATCGATATCAAGGATATCCTCACGGTAACCCATACCACGGCGAAGCAAAGCTCAGAAGCTTCAGCAATCGCCGTGTATTCATCAAAGCCAACTGTAACGACACAACATGCTGATGGTGATGGTACAAATGCTTCCCCTTCCTTGCCGAAGAGTATGCTTTCAACCCACTTTGTTGCACCTATCGAGGGCGACTATGCATCGTTCGCATCTTTCGAGCAGGGTGAAGTGTTTGTTGTGGACTCAACAAATACTGTGGTAACAAGGATTCAAATGACCCGCAGTGGTAGTGCTTCCGAACTTGCACCTTATGCCGCTACTTATAACATTTCATCGATTGCTGTAGGAACTCGGTTCATGTGTACCTCACCATGCCTTGGGATTTACGAGCCGCGTAGTAATGATGATGAAACTTTAATGACTGGTACTAACAATAGTTCATTTCTTCTCAGCTCAACGGATTTTGTTGCTGGTGGGTCGCTTCCAGCGGCAAGTATGGGGAACCAAGGCTCATGCTCCGGCACCAATAATTTTCCAAATCTCACCTGGGCCAATGCTTCTTGGGGGACAAAGTCCCTTGCGATCATTGTTGAAGACCAGGATAACAATAACGTCCATCTCAACCTTGTGGATGTCGATCCGAGCCTGGGTAGTTTAGGGACTTTGATAGCAGATGCAGGTTCTGTAACCTTTCCTTCAGGTTTGGCGGGTGAAAATAGCTTTAGCGTAGTCGGTTGGACAGGCTTCTGTGATAACCATACCTATAGCTTTAAAGTTTACGCCATGAGTATCAACATAGGAAGTGCAGTCAACGATATGACTAGGGCTGCTTTTGAAGCAAGCTATGGAAGTCAGATCATTGATTCCTACGAACTGCAAGGCACTCCTTAGTTAGAGGCTCGCATCGCGAGTTCTTTTCTTTTTTCTGCAATAATATCCCGAACAGGAGATGATAGAGAGAACAGGAAAGCTTCCAAATCTTCTATCTCTCCGACGGTTAGATATAAGTTAACCATCCGTTCGTCAGCATGTGTTTCTGGTTCAGGACGATTATAGAGATACAATATCTCGCGAATAGTTTTGGCACTCCCGTCGTGGAAGTATGGTGCAGTGCTTGTTAGGTTGCGTAGAGTTGGTGTTTTAACTCTAAATGGCCCGGCTTGCTCTTGGGTGAGCGGCTCATCGAGGCAGTTACTAGGCTTATCAAGACATTTAAAAGGGTTGTTTAGTAGCTGCTTAAGCCCTTCATCACGACCAGGTATTTTTGATAGGGCTAGGGATGTGAAGTGGAAATCTTGGTCGGTAAAAAGGGCCCCCGAGTGGCATTGATTGCACTTGGTTTTGCTAAGGAATAGCTGGAAGCCTCGCCATTCTTGTGGGCCAAAAGTCGCCGTAAACATGGGTTCTTGAGTCTGTTGGTAAGACCTCATGAACTTATCGAAGGGTGAATTCATGGCTACGATGCCGCGTTGATACTGCTCTAGTGCACGGCCGAAATTGCTAAAAACCTCGTCAACATCTTGCTTTTGAATATCACTCAGTTTGAAACTATCCAGTTTCTCAGCGTCGCCAGATAGCAACGGGATCAGACTTTGAGGAAAAGATGTTTGGAAAGCATGTTCATATGGCCTGCGATAGTATTGATAGAGCGTGTGAACGACCTGCCTTCGATCGATTCCATGTTCTTCAGGATGTTCAATCGGTTGCAGGGCTTGTGCTGCGAGGCTATCAGCGCGACCATCCCAGAAAAACCACCTTTGATTGTAGAGGTTGATGAGCGGCGGAGAATTGAGCGCTGTGCGTGCTAAACCCATTGATTGAGGCTGATTATCTCCGAAACTAAATTCCTCTTTATGGCAGGATATGCAGGCGACTTGACCATTTTTTGAGAGTCTTTGATCACGGAATAGTTCAAATCCCAGCAGGCCTTGTTGGAGCTGAAGTGGCTCGAACGTTGGCTCTTTAAGAATATAGTCCTTTGACTCAAATGGAAACTCGGCGTTTCGTTCCATCCACAGGTGGCGCCCTGTATAGATCAGAATAGCTGACAGAGCTATGCTAACAATGACTTTAACCAAGTAACTGCTCCTATCTTTTTATCTGCGCTTCTTTCAATCTATGGTTCTTTTTATACATTAAGGCTAAAGGGCTTGGCTTGTAAAGCTTTGAGGTGGCGCATGATTGATATTACTAGGGGTGAGGCTCCTAGCCTAAAGCACAGGTTTCTGGACTTAGACATTCGGGGGGCTGAGAATCAAGGAACAATGAGGAAGACAAGTTTTCTAAATTAGAGTGATCGAAGGCTTGAAATATTCATGGGCTAGGGTACAGAGTTGCGTAGAATATTGAAAATTTTTTAACGATAGTGGGGTTATCTATGAACTTGTCAAAGTGGAGTGCATTACTTCTATTATTACCTAGTACTATGGGCTGGAGCCTTTCAGTGTCCCTAAAGGACTCTGGAACCTGGCCTATAAGCCCTGGTCTCGAAGCTAGTCCCCCTGAGTCAGGTGTTTGGATTGACATTGAAACCTTTGGATTTATGACAGCGGTAGGCATTCGATACACAACAGATGGTTGGAATAGCTTCAAGGATGTGCAGGCGCGATATGAGGGAGGGCTCGACGGTGAGCGTAGCCAGTGGGGTGTAGACCTTGCCTTACAAGATGGTATTTCCTTAGTTGAGTTTGTTGTCTACGGCGATAGCAATAGCGGTCGGATCTGGGATCAAGGCGGTAATCATACAGTCGGGGCTCAGAGCTACTGGATTCAAGAAACAGAGCGTCGATTCCAGTCAGGGGAAGGTGATTATTCCGATTTGTCGAGCTACTCGGTGGCGATGTGGGGATCATCAGTCTGTAACGGCACTGGCGCGGAAGGTGGAAAGTCCTGGGTGGCCCTCCTTGAAGAGCAGTGGCAAAGGATGAACGGACCACAAATCATACAAGCCAGCTATCCTGGGCACAATACCAACGATAAGGAGCGTCAGCAAGAATTCGATAAGATTCAAGGCAGTGATTTCGTAGTGCTGTGCCTGTCGATGGGGAATCATGGCTTAGAGAGACAGAAGACTGAGGAAAGTGCTTTTCAGATCACTCAGTGGTATCTCAATGATATGTTTTATGATCAAGTTGCTGACTCAGATCCTGAGAGCTTGATTCATAGAATTCGGCAAATGGGTGCTGAACCCATAGTCGCTCTGGTATACCCTAAAGGCGATTATCAGAAAAGGCACTGTGAGCAAGTCGTCAAGGCCAATATCATTCAGCAATCTTGGCAGGTTCCGACCATTAACTACTTTGGTTCAGTCAACGGTGGCAATCGCTTTAATCCAGAAGACTGTCAGTGGACAGATGGTTCGCTGGGAACGCTCAACACTCAAAAAGACGCGTCTCATCCTAATAGCTTAGGTCATCGTGAGATGTACTACGCATTTCCCCCAGATTTACCCTTTGCCATCAAAGCAGGTAAAGAAACTCCTGCCAAACCAGAGCAAGATGGTGGTCTCAATATCGACACAGGATATCTGGGGATTGTCTATGAAGCTGAATTTCCGATGACCAGCTTTACCACTCAATTTGATATGAAGGGCGATGCTTTGGGAGTGATCGCTATGGTTCATCTCGCAGGCGGCAAAAGCCTTCAGCTCATCAATGGCAAAGAAGGAATCTTTCTACACTCTGATCTAGGTTGGTATCAGTGGCTTTCTTCGCACCGCATCAACTGGACAAACCTTGCGGTTTCCTACAGTCATGCCAGACAAGTTCTATCTGTATACCTAAACGGTGGATTGGTATATGAGCGAAGGCTGACCTATGATCATAGCCCTCTCTACTTCGCTTTGGGCAATCCCAATGGCAGTGAACCAGCCCGTGACACTATTAGCTTTCGCAACTGGTTTGTTAATCGCACGGCACTTCATAGTGAGGAAGTCGCTTTGAGGTCTCGTACAGATTGGCTAGGAGCGGGAAGCCTTGATATCTTTGCCCCTTTAGCGGGTGGTATTCAAAATCGGGCGCAAACTCTGCAAAGACTTGAGTATCGCACGGAGGGTCGACCTGTGCCCTCAAGCCGAGAGAATCATTATTATAAGTAAAAAATACTAAAGTATCATGGGGTTAAGCCGATGAAAAGCGCATCACCGAACCTTTCAGGAGCACAACCCCATGAGACAGTCTTGGGCTACATCACTGATATTGGTCTTAGCAATATTTGGTTGTAAGGATTCAAAAGAATCCCAGGAAGAAGCAGCCGCCCCTTCTCCAGATGAAGCCATTGAAATACCTCCCAGCTCGGAGAATGTTATTGTCTCTGACGACCCAGATAACATAGCTGCCGTAAAGGCTTGTGGATCATCAGCGGTCGCCAAAGGACATCAGGTGCCAGGCTTAGTAGCAAGTAATATTAATCTCCAGATCTATTCTTGGTCACAAACGGTAAATCAATATCGTTCTCTACGAATCGTCGGCAACTTAAAGGATAGCAGCTGGACTCGCTTCAATATCTTTAATCCGGTCAATGGGCTAATAGCTCTTTCTATTGATAGTGATGAATTGAGTGCTGATGAACAGGGGGACTTTGAGTTTTGGCTTGTGCCGTTTGGAGGAAAAACTGATGGTTTGGTAAAGCCTTTTAACCTTCCAGAGGGTGATAATTACACACTATTAATTCATGACACATCGATAGATGGAATTACATTTGATGTGACATCCTACGATATGGATGGCAAGCAGACCAGCTGCCCTCAAGGGGCTCGCGGCTACCCTGCGGTGATTTCGAACTTTATGTCTACGTTTCGTGAGTCCATCAACGCCCAGGGTGCAGTGCAGTTTGTTGGGGATGAGGATCAGGGGTATTTACAAGACCCAGGAGTGCATTCAATCCTTGGCGGGCTAAGTTTTGCAGAAGGTCGCGAAGTGTTTGTGATGACGGTTGCGATGCCGAGTGCTGCAGAGACAAAAGACTTCTTGGCTTGCTCTTTTGATCATCAGTCGACGCTAATTCAAGATTGTGTGAGTCGATCAGAAATGACTGCCAATGGAATGGGGCAAGTAAACTTTGTTGTCAGTTCGGCCAATCAATTAGCAGAAGCAACAGTGGTGGACGCAGGTGCCTTATACTTAGAGATGCCAGCAGCTAACCATGGTATCTTGTTGAGGCAATATGGACCCGCGACCGAGTTTGTGGGGCGTTTTTCGCTTGTTGCTGAGAATCAAAGTGCAGAACCAACAGTTGGAGCTTATTATCCAACCTATAAGTGGTGCGCTATTGGAGATTTCCAGGCGAATGGTTTGGCGTGCAGCGATGCATCGGTAGGGCTTTGATTTGCAAGAGCTAGAGAACAGAAGGGGTTTACTACTTCGACCCTTCTTCTTCCCGAATAAGGTTCTCTAGCTTCTCAGCATTGTTATCCCCAGGTTGGCTTTCCAGCTCGCTAAATTTCTGATTGATTTGTTCTTGAAGTGCGGGATCGGAAACTATGGTTCCGCCGTTTGCGAGCGTTTCTAGTACTGCATCAGCCTTTTCAATTAGTTCCTCTTCCGATAGCTCGGTGTCACTCAAACCTGCATTGAAATCAACTTTTTGGAGTTCGAAGAGGAATAATACATAGATACCGCCAATTGTTGTGAGGTCGCTGGCAAAGTATGCAGCTTCGCTGCTACTGGTGTCACGATATTTCTCGGGAATCGCCGTTAACAATTCAACAGCACGCTGCATTTCCAAAATAGCAGTACTGATCGTTCCAGCGGTAAGTAGTGTTGTGGCCTTGGTTTCAAAATCAATTCCGCCACTCGATTCATCTCCTTGGTCATCCCCTTCATCACCGCCACCAGTTTCTAGAAAGCTTTCAATGATCGAGATTCCCACTACCTCGTACTTCCCGCCGTAGGCTCCTGCCCATTGAGCGAGATACAAGTACTCTTCAGCTTCTTGGTCGGCCTCTGGAGCATCGCTAAAATCTCCATCCTCATAGCAGGTAATCGCTGAATCCCATTCCTGTTCATCGATGTATGACAAGCAACCGGAGCTGGACTCGTCTTCGGGAATCAATTGACCACACGCCCCTAGGCTTACTGAAAGGTATGCAATGTGAAAAAATTTAATCATCTAAATCCCCACAGAAAACGTAATGGTGTATTCTGGTCTCTCAAAGCTATTGGAGCCAAACCCCACCACCCGATAGTATGAGCTTAAGCCAATCTTAATAAGTAAAAGATCAAGCTTGAGCCCGTAGCTAGGCTTATTGTGGTATACACCCGCAGAGACCCCCAATGTTTGCCAAAGTAAAAATCGGACCCCAAGGTGAAGCCTTCTTGCAAGAGACTCCCCGCTATTGCCATCGACATCATGAAGCTCCCCACTGAAGTGAATGGCATTGCCTTCCGTGTGTAGGGTCACCCCCAAGCCGATGTTTTTTGTCTGGGGAAGCGTCGGATAACGATTATCGGTGAACTTTACGGGAGTTAAGTTCTTGACGGTGAGGCCTAAAGAGTAATCGACGGTGAAGTCTTTCAGATAGATAAGGGCCCCGACGTCGGTGCCGGTTCCTTGGCCGTAAGAGCTGACATCCTGAGCTTCGGCGATGGCATCTTCAGCATTGAAGGGAGTAATGAATAGATTTTTTTCGACACCATATAAGAATTTTTGAGTCGCTCCTAAGTGAAGCCAGCGAAGGGGAGAAAAGGCTCCACTTAGGGCTGCTCCACCAATTGCATCTACAGCAATTCGGGCGCCGGGGATACCGGTGTCGCCAAAAGAGTCGTAGCGAAGATATGCGCCGCCATCGACGAAAATTCCACCACCACCATTTTGATTGAGTATACTGATGGTAAGTTCGGTACCGATTCCCAGGTCCAAAGCCTCCAATTGGCTAATGTCCACCTGGGTTCCCCCTTCATCTTGGAGGTTGGTGGTGCCGGTTCCAGAGCTTGCGACATCGCTGTTAAGCGCAGATTGAATTTTATCAATGTCACCAGAAGGTTTGATCGTTGTTTGAAGACCGCCCCAACGGAGCCAGGACTTACCAAGCCCTAGGAGAGCGGGATTGCCAAAAAGAATGCCCTCGCGACTAGCTCTTGTAAGTACCGTTCCTCCGGCCCCGCGATCGAAGGGCTCAATATATACGGGATCGGCGAGATTACGACTCCATGCCTCAGTCGCTATAACAATCGAGAAAATCCAAAGGTATTTCGGCATGAATCAGAGCCCTTCCCAGTGATCCTGAATACTTGGATCGGTTGAATAAGAACGATAGTTAGAAAAATATTGTTCCTGTTCATGCCGCGGGGTAGGATTTTTAAGATTTTGAAATAATTGGATTTATACTGATTCTGCGGCCTGTAATCGGCGATGGAGGCTTGTATTACGCTTGTGATTAAACTTCTTTGAGTACGATATCGAGGGTTTTAGAGACACTTGTTCGCAGTAGCTCTTCTGTGAAAGGTTTGATGATCCAACCTGAAACACCAATGGCTTTAGCCTTGGCAATTCGGTCCTTGTTGCCGTTTTGTGTGATTACTATACTTGGACCCTTGTAGCCAAGCCGCTTGATTCGTTCGATCATCTCCAGGCCATCGACTACGGGCATGAAGACATCAGAGATTAGAAGATCGATGTCTTGATTTTTCCAATACATATCGATGCCATCTGCTCCAGTCCTGGCAGTAACGACCTTGATCTTGTGCCTGGAAAGGCAGAACGTGATCTGTTTGAGAATGGTCTCAGAGTCTTCGACTGCCAGTACTTTGATTGCCATGATCGCTCCTGGGTTCGCTAGCATCGACCTCTACCTTGCCGGCTAGCCGATAGGCAGTTTTGAGATCGACTCTTATATTATATCTAAAATTTCTAAGATCCTGAAATACATGAGTGTTTTTTCGGAGCTAATCATAGGAGAGAGTGCGTCAAAAATTCCTTGAAAAGCGGGCAATCCTAGTCTATAACCAGTGACTTATCGAGGAGTACAGAATGGCTAAGATTAAAACCCCATCGTCAGAAAAAGAACTTTTGCAAAAACTTAATAGAGTGAAGCTGCAATTGGAGCAGTTGCAAGAAGTTAAGAAAATCCTTCTTGCAGAAGGGATTAAGCCTGATGATGACGATAAACGAAAAGAGTCCAAATATATCCAGCAAGTTTTAGGCTTGGAGAAGGACTTGAAGCGCCTCAAGGGGCCTAAAAAGCCAGGTGATGGCCGATCTCCTGAGGTGCCTAAGGCTCGAAGCAGCTCTAGGGGAACGAAGCGCCCCGCGGGACGAGCGTAAGAACAAAAGCGCGCAGTAAAAAATGATAAAATGGGATGCACAGGAGGCATCCCATTATTTTTTGTCGATTCTTAATCCTACTTACCTTGTCTGAGCCAGCTCTATCGCAAATCAAGGGCTTGAAGCACTGTGGTATCAGCAAGAGCACCCGTGAGCTACGATGCTTCGAGTCGGTGAGTCACTGCCGAACCTTCAACCTAACTGGCACTTGTCGAAGTGAGAAACATCCTCATCCAAAGAAAGATGTATGGTGCCTGTACCAAAGGCAGTCGGTCCTATGGGGGTGCTATACCGATTCCAAAGTTTGTGAAAAGAGGGCCCAGTCCCGGACTGACTATCGATGTCAAAAGCTGCGCTAAACTTCCTTGATAAGGTCGCTATCCGCCAAACGAATCCGTGGACCGTAAAGACCCTCCGGCTTTCGTTTGCCTGCCGAGATCACCATGGTGACTTCAGCTCCCGTGGGGAGGTCTAGGGTGCTTTTGATCCGTTTTTCGTCGATACCGCCCATGGGGCAACTGTCATAGCCGTGTGCGGCGAATGACAACATCAGAGTTTGTGCGACTAGGGCACATTGAACGTGGGCCCAAACTCGGTGATCTCCCTTGCTTACGGGTGAGCGGATGATCGGCTCTTTCAATCCCTTGAACCAGAAGAGTCCCCGGCGAACCAAATTGTTGATTCCTAGCGGGTCAGTCTTCATCACCTGAGGCAAGAGCTTCCGATAGTAAGTATGAACCGGTTTGGGCAGTTCTTTTTTGCCGCCATCGGTCATGAGGCCAACGATCTTTTCCAGGTTTTCCTGCCACAGATCCCCTCGTGCAACGATCACTACCAGCTCACCGGCCGTTGTCGCTGCAGGTTGACCAAGACAAGCTTGCGCGATTGCTGCTTTCTTATCTGGATCTCTCACCCATTGCATCTGGTACGGTTGTAGGTTCGAAGAGCTGGGAGCTAGGGTAGCATCTTTGAGGCAGTCTCTCATAATGTCTTCGGGAATAGGTTGTTCATCGTAAACGCGAATGGACCGACGTGCCTCTAATACCTTTTTGAACTGGGGCAGCACTGATTTAAGGTAGGCATCGGTAGGCTTCTCTTCACCTGTACCGTCGTATTGCCTTGCACCTTGCATATCGTTTAGTGGATTTTCAGCCTTAGGCATGGAAGTCTCCTGATGGGAAGTCAATGATGATCTCACACTAAGGCGATCGTTTCCGGCTTGTCAATTGCTGTCCACTTACTGAGTATTGGTTTTTTAATCTATGTAAGAGACGTCTTGTTTGTCTTTTCTGCAAGAAGAGGTAGGGGTTATTCAAGTCAGAGGGGAAGCAAGACTTCCAAATTCTGACCACCGAGGCCAGATCATGACCAAACTCCACAAAACACATTCATTAAATTCAATGACCTACAGGTGGCATTGAAAGTGCTTAGTAGCTATCCTGTTCAACTTGGAGGTTGCTTGTGCCTATTTACAATAGATTAGAAAAAGGAAACGTACCGGTGCAGCTATGGGCTCCTATTCACGAAGTAGAGAGTCAGGCTCTGGATCAGCTTACCAATATTTCAAGACTACCATTTGTCTTCAAACATGTGGCGGCTATGCCGGATGTTCACATGGGAAAAGGGGCGACTGTAGGCTCTGTCATTGCCTCAAAAGAGATGGTCATTCCAGCAGCGGTTGGAGTTGATATTGGCTGCGGGATGGCTGCTCTGAAAACCAATATCAATAAGGATCAGCTGAGTGAAAAGCTCCCACTGCTTAGAAAAAGGATTGAGGATCGCATCCCCCTTGGTCCTGATTGCAACGAGACGATCACAGCTACTGCCGAGAATTGGAAGGGTTGGCGGAAATGGAAAAATCTACACCTCAACCGTGATGCTCGAGATGATACCAGACTCTGGAAAAAGGCCCAAAGCCAATTGGGAAGCTTGGGTGGCGGCAATCACTTCATTGAGATGTGTTTGGATGAGCACGACAATGTTTGGCTGATGCTCCATAGCGGCTCTCGCAATATTGGTAAGGTGATTGCTGAGTATCATATGAATAAGGCCAAAGACTTGTTGCGCTTATCGGAGACTAAGATCCCAGATCTTGATCTCGCCTACTTCCTAGATCATCAAGATGAATTTCATCAGTACTGGCATGACTTGAAGTGGGCGCAAGATTTCGCCTTGGAAAATCGCAAGGAGATGATTCGTAGCATTTTAGAAATTTTGAGAAAGCTCTTTGCAAAAAAGATTAAGCTGAAGGTTCTTGAAGAAGTCCACTGTCATCACAACTACGTTGCAGAAGAGGTTCATTTCGATCAGAAGCTGTATGTGACCCGAAAAGGAGCCGTCAATGCAGAAAAAGATCAATTAGGAATCATCCCAGGTAGTATGGGTGCCAAGTCTTATATCGTGCGCGGCAAGGGAAATGTCGAGAGTTTTTGTAGTTGCTCCCATGGAGCTGGGCGATTGATGTCTCGATCCAAAGCTAAGAAGATGTTCACGGTAGAAGATTTAAAAGCGCAAACCCAGGGTGTGGAGTGTCGCAAAGACAGTAGGGTGCTCGACGAGATCCCTGGCGCCTATAAGGACATTGATCAAGTGATGGAGAGACAGAAAGATCTTGTGGAGATTGTTGCAACCTTGAAGCAAGTTCTATGTGTTAAAGGTTAACTCTATGCAGTACTCAACTCTCGTGGTGCATGAATCGCCGACGCCCATGGCTATGGCCATGGGCAAAAACATCAAACTGAAGCCCGTGCCTTAAGGTTTGGGCTTGATCTCAAAGCTATGGATCCACAGTTCTTAGGATTTCGAGGTGTGATGCCCTGATAGAAGTCTTGGATGACTTTCATGTCAGCTTCGATGTCCCCTGTGGGATATAGGATGGGGCCACAACCTGCGACCTTGGTTTTAAAGTCAATGTAATAAAAAACAATGGGAACCTTGGCTCCGACAGCAATGTGATAAAAGCCAGAGCGCCAGCAGTCCGTATAGGCACGGGTGCCTTCAGGAGCAAGGCCATAGAGAAATTCATCACGGTTAGCAAACTCTTCAGTGACTGCCTCGACCAAATTACGAGTTTTTTCTCGGTCTAATGAGACCCCGCCCCAAGCTTTGAAGAACCTTCCCATGGGGCCTTCAAACAGCTCTTTTTTACCAACCCAATTAAGTTTTAGATCGGTAGCAAATAGAGTACCGAGACCAATGACGATATCCCAAGTGGATGAGTGAGGAGCCATCAAAACCACTGCTTTCTTGACGTTGTGCTGCATAGGAACGGCTTTCCAGCCAAGAAGTTTCAAGACGCTTCGGCCAATCATGCGTCTAATTGGATAGGTTTTGTTTGGCTTCATTTTGATTTAACCTGTAATTATCTCTTTGGTTTGTGGTCGGCAATGTAAGAATACCGTAAAACGCGAGGAATCGTATCTCCCCTAGGTAAAAGAAAGGTAAAACCAAAAGGTTTTACATAGAGCGTGTTGAAAATACTGGACTTTTTGAATATTTTGTCCGGTTTGCTCCGGTCATAGGGTGCGGAGCTTGGCAAGGGGCTCTGTGACCACACAGTCATCGATATCATGTAAGATCTTGTCGAATAACTTCTTGCGAAGCAAGCAAGCTTGAATCCCATATGAAAGAGCTTCCTGGTAGGCTTTCGGGCTATCGTTGCAGGTGATCCGTAGCATTCGTCGTGCTATGGGACCATGCTCTTGTTCATCGAGATCCACATGCCTTTTTAAGTAATGGACAAGTGCCGGTGCTTCGTAGATGGAGCTAGAGGTTTTCATTTCGTTGAGAATGGAACGAAAGATATCTGGGATGATTTTTTCACGACCAAAGAAAAAAACACCTGCTACGATGTGGATGGGGTAGTTGGACGCAATGTTGATATTAAACTGCACAAATTCTTTGAGGGGTGTTTTTAGAAGGTCATAGTCATAATTTTTGAGAAAACGCTTAATTGGTTTAGTGTCGGCATGAATCTCGTCCATGGCTCTGACATACATGCTGAAGTGATCGCATGGCTGATTGTTATGATCTAGATCAGATTCCTCATCAAGAACGATTTCGTTCACAAATCGCACGAGCTCTTTTGGGTACATGCTGGGTTTCCATGGAATGGTTGTGCAAGTGAGCTTGATCTGAAGGGCTTTGAGAATCGTCATAAAATCCCAAACGGCAAACACATGATATTCCATGAATGTTCGCAAGTTTTGTCGATTGAACAAGCGATGGTACACCGTATGGTCAGCCAATTCTTTCTGGATAGTTTCCAATTTGATCTCTAAGATATTCAATTTTTTTGTATGTTCTTTGGTTTCAAATGAAATCACCAAATGCTCCTGAAGTAAAAGGCCGTCTTTTAAGTCCGATTCTGAGTATGTTTCGAACCTATCAGGTAGACTCTAATAAATCTCAATTTACTTAATATTACGGTCTTGGACTGCATTTTTGTAGTTCACAAAGATGCTTTTGTCACAAGGCCTACTATTATTTCGGGTATTCATGATGGTACTTGAGTCCTTGTGGACATCTAGATTCGCCGCTGCATGGGATCGTAGCGGCTTAGGATAAAGCCTCGCTTTTTTAACAACTGCAAAAGACCTTGTTTTCCACTCAGGTGTCCTGCACCTACAGCGACGAAAGTTGAATCGCGCCGAAACAGAGGATCTAAGATAGCAGCCCAGGAACGATTGCGTTTATCGATGAGTAATTTGATTTTGTCGGGAGACATCTTCATATGTTTGGCTGGCGGATTGACAACTAACTGGTACAGTTTCTCTATATCTCCTTGCTTGTAAATATCACTAAATTCCTTAAGAGTGTCCTGATCCTGAATATCGTTCTCTAAGTATTCTTTCAGTACTTGAGGTGTGAAAAGTTTTTTGAGCAAATTGATTTGAAAATCGATGGTTTCTAAAAATACTAGATTTTTTTTGGACTCTGTAGCTAACTTGTGGATTTCGATATCCATGGAAACTTGGCCCTTAAAGGCCTTGGCCTGTAGGGTATTTATAATTCCGTAGGCGTTCATGCGATCGAGTGCTGATGGTGGGACGTGGGGGACTTTTTTAAGGAGTTTCTGCCAATCCTCATTGCCGATAAGTTTCCTCATGCTTTTACCGCGAGGCAGCATCACACTGTTTCGGATGGTACTAGGGTCAGCATTCAATACATCAGCTTCTAATACGACTTGTTTGGTGCGTTTTAGCCTTTGCCAAACGATTGGGTGAACTTCATCTGGGTGAACGCCTAGGTGGATCGTACCGAATAGGTAGCTCTTGGGGTAACTGGGCTTACGAACCTCCCAAAGTAGGGGAGTTCCCATAGGTGGTGAGGTTGGAGTAGCAACGTTTGGGGTGATTGTATCTGTGGCACAACTGCTGCTGAAAAGGCCGAGCCAGAATCCAAGGAGCAAGGTTATGGTGTTAATCATGGAGAGTCCTTCGTATGAGTTTGCTTGGGGCGACTGATAGAGCCATCCGGAGGATACGACAGGGTAGCTCGAAAATCATTGTATTGTTCAGGTGTGTAATCTGGAAATGGTAGGCCTCCATCCTGACGAAGTCGGGCGATCTCGTTTTGTGCATGAGCCACTTTTTCTTGTGGCAGAGACGATGATGAGTCTTGATAGACTGTGCGAGATGGGAATGCGAACCCTGTACCACAGGCTTCGACAATCTCCATGATCCGGAGCATTAAGTCTTCTTGTATAGCTAAAAAATCATACCACTTTCGGGTGTTGATATGGCAGAAAACATCGATATTTAGCGAGTACTCGCCAAATCCGATGAAGCGAACTCGAATTCTACGATCCTGAAGGACTTTAGGGTGAGATAGGAGCAGTTGCCGAAGTTGGGACAAAATGTAGCGCAATTGATCCGTGGTCGTTTCGTAGCGAACACCAATCATAGTTTGGAACTGAATCTTATCCCTTAAGGACAGATTTTCGAGTTTCATTTGAGAAAATTCTCGATTGGGGATGGTTATCACTGAACGCTCTAAAGTTCGGATTCTAGTCGATCGGATACCGATATCCTCAACCCGTCCGAGCTGTTGATCAAAGCGACAAAAATCACCGACGCGAACGGGTTGATCCGTGATCAACGCGACTCCCGAAAAAAGGTTTTCTAGTGATTTTTGAGCGGCGAGGGCAACTGCAATACCCCCAACTCCTAAACCTGCTAGGAGGGCGGTAATATCGATGTTATAGACCCTGAGCAGAGCAAGCGCGGTAATGACAAATAGAAATATTTTTGTGAAACGTCTCCCTAAGGGCACCATAGAACTAGCAGCAATCAGCTCGCGACGCTCCAGCTTGCCTTGGAATAGATCTGAAAAGAGATCTACCGAGCGCAGAAAGAACCAAGTGAGGCTTATAACGAGAAATGTTGCAAGGCCAGCTAAGATTGTTTTCTGCGCTGCAATCGTTAGGTTGAGGCTGAAGGTAAGCAATGTAAAAAGGATGACGCTTGTAAACATTAGAACGGGAGCTTCCAACTCTCTGAGCAACTGCTTTTCTTCAGGAAACTCGGCAATTCCCTTGCCGATATGCGGCATGATGCGAATCATGCGTCTACTTATAAAGCGGGAGAGGCCGACAATAAGGGGAAAGAAAGCCAAGATGACAATCAACTGCCAGAGCTGAAGGCTAAAGATTTCATACTCAATAAAGATAGGAGGTAGCCACTCCCCTATCTTGCCGTGGCCGAAGTGGGTATAGAGCGGATTAATGATTTTGACAGTGCTTTTTGAGAACTTCCATACGTTGGCTTTGGGGCCCCACATGCGATCCATGTAGATCCGATACTTCTTTTTTTCAAGCTCTAGCAGGGCAATGAAATCGCGACTCTTGGCTAGGCCATCTTTTGTGACACCTTCTGGTTCATCGGCGAGGTGCATTTCATCGAGATCGAGGGCTCGATCGAGGACGAACTTCAGTTTTTTAGCGAGAATTGGCCCCTTGGTTTTTTGCTCAGATTTCTTGATGGCTCTCAAATCTAAGTAAAGTGCAGCGGTTTCATAATCTCTTTCATCGCAGGCTTGAAAGAAGCCCGTTAGGCTTCCCCGTGGAGTATCGCGATTGTAATTGTCTTTGTAGCTATAAAAATCGTCGTCTTTGGGTTCAGTCAGCAAATGCTGTCCTGGGGCGCTAGCCCCCCAGCTGCTCAAAACGACAATGGCTAAGATTCGAAAAAGCATACCGACTGCTATGTCTATTGATAGAGTTCCCCACTAGTATGATATCGTTCCAGGGACGGCGTGGCAGCGGCAATAGTTTCCTAGCGAGTGCTTATCCTTGGGTGGCGCTAGAAAGCCTTGGCTTTTAAAACGATACGCCGCGCATTTTCAACATGATTTGGCAGGTAAGGCTCACTCACTGGCTCGATTTCCCCCATACCGATTGCAACCACCCGATCAGGGTCGAAGCCAAGCTCATTGATGAGAAATTGCCGAACTGTTAAAGCCCGTTGGTATGATTCCACCTGATTGACATCAGCAGCACCCTCGGCATTGGTGTGTCCCTCGACCAACAAGGTCGGTAGTTTCGAGGCTTGGAAGACGCGGGCTGCCGCAGTAAGAATCCGTTTTCCTTCTGCACTTAGCTCAAAAGTTTGAGGATAGGCCTGGGGGTCTTGAAATAAGCCAAAAAAGCTTAGGGTCTTATTGGGAGTGATCTGAATGACGCGAGCAATCTTGATATCTCGTAAAACGGCTCGGTCACCGATCATGATAAGTGGGTAGTCTTTTTCTAAGATGCGAGACTCCTGTGTTCCATTTTGAACGACGTGAGCTACAGTGTGATCACTGGTCGACTCTGAAACTTTAACTACGCCAACATGAATTATTTGTGTGCCTTTTCTGCGATAGATATCGAGAACAGCTCCTTTGGTAGGGGTTTCATGGCCATGGCTTGCCAATGACACGTATTGATCCTGGCCTTCGCCAATGATATCCAAGACGGTTATGATATGAGGCATCTTTCCGCGAGGTGCTAGGGGTGTTGCTTGATTTTCTTGTGCACTCGGTGCTGAGTTTGTCTGATTTTTATAGACAATCTCTCCCAGACTGTGGTTTGTAGAGACGGCAATAAGAATAGCTAAGATAGCGTTCCGTCGTACATTTAGTGGTTTGAGCAAATCTATCATCTTGTTGGTCCCTCTCACATATCCAAGATCCTTAAGGCCAGGATCGACAAATTTCGTGGAAGATTGAGGGTTGGGTAATTAAGTACCTGAGATGATTGATATAAAATTCTTACACTAGGGTCAGAATTGAAAAACAGGTGAGAACCAGTGACTGATTTTCGGGACCATCTTATCGGCAGCCTCAATCAAGATGAGGCGCAAAAACATGCAAGATTGAAGGTACTTCGATCATTACTGGAGCAGACTCCACTGCCTGCCCCGCAGGCTCTTGTTCCCCAAATCAAAGGTAGCTCCGAGATCTTCTTTGGTTATTTGGTAGAAGCTACCGCAAAGACATTCGAACCCCGCACGGCATTTCAAAATCAATCCATTCAATTTTTTCTTATCGATCAGACATACGATTTGAGCATTCAAACCATTATGGGTTTACAGCCAAGCCCTCATTTGGTGCGTCGCCTCCATCAGTGTGACGAAGAGAGTATTGTGGAATCGAGGTTGCGGGGTTTTGCCAGCTATACAGTACCACTTAATTCCCAGTCTGATCTGGCGAGGGTTCAGTATTTATTAGAATTCGGTCTCGACCACGGGCTTGAGTCTATTCTAGACCTCTGCGAACCAGGCTTGTGTGAGATCGCTCAGCGACTCGATGCACCTGGTATCATCATCTCGTCCCAAAATTTGCTACAAGAAGATTTGAACACTCTTGCCGATACCCGCGCTCTGATTTTGGACTTGCAAGAAAAAGAACACACTGAGCGCTTTGCTGCGCTTCGCCACAAGTATGGAGTCGTGCTGAGATCACATTACGCCACTATAGAAAACTAACCATACCCCTTTAGGAGAATCCCATGACAGAGAAAAAAGACCTTTATCAAGAAGCCGGAGTAGACGTCGCCAAGGGAGACTCCTTGGTTGGCTGGTTGCAGAAAGATTCTAGCCAAGATCAGCATCGCTTTGGTGAAATCGTATCGGGGATTGGTGGCTTTTCAGGCTTGTTCCGCCCCAATTTTGGCACCATGAAAGATCCCTTGCTGGTGACAGGAACAGATGGAGTTGGCACTAAAGTTTTGCTTGGTCTTGAGTCAGATCAGCTCGAAGGTTTGGGGCAAGACCTGGTGGGGATGTGTGTCAACGATCTTTATACCATTGGTGGCTACCCTCTCTTCTTTCTCGATTACTATGCGACTGGAGTGCTAGATGAGTCACAATTCAAGAGAATCCTAAGTGGTATCCGCAAGGGTTTGAAGCTTTCTGACTGCTTGCTTCTTGGTGGTGAAACAGCTGAGCTGCCAGGTCTCTACGAGAAAGGTCACTTTGATTTAGCAGGTTTTGTTGTTGGAGTTGTGGATGGAGAGACAAGGCTTAGACCTGAATGGGTAAAGCCTGGTGATGCCCTGGTTTCGTTTGCTAGTAGCGGCTTTCATAGCAACGGTTACTCCCTGGTTCGCAAATGGTTGAAGGAAAATCCGGTAGACGATAAGCTTCTAGAAAAGATTATGGAACCCACGAAAATTTACGGTGAAATCCCTAAAATTATCGAAGGCCTTCCTAGGCAAAGCTTTCATGCGCTGGCGAATATCACCGGGGGGGGGATTTCGGGTAATCTACCACGAGTTCTGCCAGATAACGTCGTGGCTGTTATAGAGCGAAAGAAAGTTCCTGTTCCAGATTGGATGATGGGATTTTGTGAGCAGAACGGAGCTAGTTTCGATGAGGTTGAAGGGGTATTCAACATGGGAGCTGGTATGATCGCAGCCGTCGATGCAGGACAGGTAGATAAGCTTCTTGAGTTGGCGCAATCCATGGGGCTGCCAGCTTGTGAAATTGGAACAATCAAGTCGGCAACGGGCAAGGCGTCCGTGCAGTATACATAAGGGAGCTGATTTTTATGGGAAGCCACGCAAAGCCGCTACATATCCTTAGTTCAAGCCAGTTTGATCGCGACTTTCTCGATTACATGTGCTTGTTGACCGACACGATTCGCAGGTTCGATAAGTCCAAGGAAGGCCTGATGTATTTGAAAGGTCTCCTGGCCCATAAGCGAGCGATGCTCTACTTCACCCAACCTTCAACCCGGACTTTCCTGTCGTTTCAATCTGCATGCAACATTATTGGTATGCCGACCAGTGAAATCCGCGACTCCTCCACCAGCTCGGAACGGAAAGGAGAGAGTATCGAGGACTCGCTACGAACTTTTTCATCCTATGTTGATCTCATTATTATGAGAACCGCCACCCCAGGGCTTTGCGATCGTATTGCGGCCTATCTTGATGAAACGGAGCGGCCGGTGCCGATTATCAATGCTGGTAGTGGCCCCGATGAACACCCTACCCAAGCTTTGCTGGATATCTATACTCTCAATCGAAGCTTCATTCGCCAGGATGGGATTGACGGCAAGACGATCACATTGGTAGGTGATTTAAAACGAGGCCGCACCGTGCGATCGTTGAGCAGCCTTTTGACAAATTATCAAGATGTAAGCTTGCGATTTGTATCACCTCCAGAATTCAGAATTGAAGATGATTTACGGACTTTGCTCACTGAAAAAGGGGTTAAGTTTGAAGAAACAGATCACTTGGTTGATGCTCTAGCCTATAGTGATGCGATCTATATGACCCGGGTCCAGGACGAGTATGATAGCGACAACGAGTCAGCGAGTGTGGATACGACCCGGTTTCATCTCAAGGCACAGCACCTGAAGCACATGAAGGACTCCGCCGTCATCATGCACCCATTACCGCGACGGAACGAACTTGATGTTGAAATTGATAAAGACCCTAGAGCTAAGTACTGGCGACAAGAGCGCAATGGCATGTGGACAAGGGTAGCTCTTTTGACCAAAATACTAGGGGTTGACCGCAAAATTGTCCTTCCTGAACTTTAGGAGTTACCCATGAAAGAGCTACTAGTCGCCACCATCAGTATGTGTAGTGGGGATGATAAGTCCAAAAACGTGGATGTAGCTCTTTCTAAGGTGAGAGAGGCTGCCAAACTTGGAGCCAAATGGGTCCTGCTACCAGAAATCTTTTCCTATCATGGTCCCTATCATAGCTTGCATGATGCTGCCGAGTATCCTGATAGTCCTCTGCTACAATCTCTTTCTGGGGTAGCTCGGGAGACAAAGATCACCCTATTCGCTGGCTCAGTAGGGGAGCGACCCCGGGAATCGACAGGCTATGAAGCTTTGAATGCTAAAGGAGATAAGAAGGTTCATAATACGATGTTTGTATTTGGTCCGGATGGTTCTCTCCTTGAGCGCTACCGAAAGACTCACCTTTTTAATCTCTTGGATGGTGAGGGCAAGGCCCTATACTGCGAATCAGAAGGATTTATTCCGGGGCATCGAGCCGTCGCTTTTGAACACGATGGTTGGCGCGTGGGATTGGCAATATGCTATGATTTGCGTTTCCCTGAATTCTTTGGTTTATTGGCAAAAAGTCAAGCTCTCGACATCATCGTAATACCCTCGGCTTTTACAGAAGGAACTGGAAAAGATCATTGGGAAGTCCTATTGCGAGCTAGGGCCATCGAGCATCAGTGCTATGTACTTGCATCTAATCAATGCGGAGAGCACCGACCTGGAAAGCGATCCTATGGCCACTCCATGATTATCGATCCATGGGGATGTAAGATTGCTGATACCGGTGATGACGCAGGTATTGCATTAGCAGTGATAGGTCAAGATAGTTTGCAGAAAGTGCGTGCTCGCCTGCCAGCTTTAGCGAACAAACGAAGGGATCTTTACTAGTGTCAGAGCGTATCAAGCTTAAGTCCTTTGATATTGAGTTTCTCAACGGCTACATGGGGGATCCAGCAACTTTAGTTAGTATCAAACGAAGTGGAATTCATATTCTCTTCGATTTGGGATCTTTGGAAAATGCTAGTCATAAAGATCTTCTGAAGGTGCGGCAAGTTTTTGTCAGTCATACCCACGTGGATCACTTCATTGGTTTTGACCGTCTTCTTCGTATTAATATTCCTCATCGTAAGCCTTTGCATCTTTGGGGGCCTCAAGGATTTGCTAGCAATGTTCAAGGGAAAATCCTTGGCTATACCTGGAATCTTATCGACTCAGATCAATTGCCCTTTTGGGTATCTGAAATTCAAGAAACCAAGATTAATAAAGCCTTCTTTTTAGGTAAGGTAAACGACTTCCGATTGAAGCCGGAAGATCTGGATCAAATGTCTGATAGTGTTGCTCTCTTATCTGATGGCTCATCCGTCAAAGCAGTTGCGCTCGATCACAAGGGAACTGATTCCATTGCCTATCGGCTTGAAACACCCTTGTTTAACAAAATCAATGGTGAGGCATTAAAAGATTTGAACTTGGACCCTGGGCCTTGGATTCAGAAGTTCCTCGATCGCCTAGCTATTCAAGACTTGGAAGGAGCTATGGAAGTTGGTGGTAAGCAGTGGGCCATGGAAACTCTAGCACAGCGTATTGTGTTGGGAAGTGATCAATGTTCACTAGCCTATCTTACTGACTTTTCGTTTGATCAACCAAACCTAGATCGCCTTCTCAAATGTTTTGGTGATGCTAGGGCAGTTATATGCGAAGCGAGCTTTTTAGATGAGGATCGGGGTCGGAGTGTAGCTAAGGCTCATCTCACAACGCGTCAGGCAGCTTTGGTCGCAAGCCTTCTAGGCTGCGAAGAATTTCTGGCATTTCATGTGTCGAATATCTATGCCGGTCGTGGTGCGGAGGCTCTTGAAGAAGCATCCGCTTTCTTTGAGGCTTTTAAAAGGATGACTCGCCAGGAACTCGACAACGAATTACTGGCGGAACATAAACGAGTGGCTCAGTGTAAATCAGATTTAGGTATGGTCTGAGGCTCTTCTTCAGCTTCCATGGGATCTTCGAAGTGATCGATGAGCTGATAAAAGTCTGTAATGAGATCGAAGTCTTCCACTTCGAGTACGCCCTTTTCATCTAGAATAGAACGCAGCTTCTTAAAGATCGTAACAAACGTTTCCTGGGACTGATTAAGATTGGTAACTTCTTGCTTGAGGCGAAACACCTGGGAACCCAGCTCCATAACCGTATACTCAAGTTGATCGATTCGATTGGACATTGAACTTCCTCCATAGTACAGCAATACATATCTGGTCGGCCTTCCGGATTAAACCTTTAAGGTAAAAATTACCCAAGAAAAAAGGGAACTCAGTTGAGTTCCCCCCGATCGTTAAATCCATTTCACTGTGGTCTTAGCCACCTCGTTTTTCCAGGCCGTACTTATTCACTTTAGTGATCAAACCAGCACGGCTTATGCCTAGTTCTTTTGCTAAGCGCGATTTGTTCCAACCTGTTCGTTCCAAACCGTCAAGAATCATCTGTTTTTCCAATGATTCTAAAGAGTCTTTGAGATTGCCGTTCACCCGCAGTCCCGGATACTTCTTGTTAGCATTTTCTTTGATTCTTGGTGATAGAAAGTCATCGTTCAAATCAAGGCTGTCTCCAGCGAGAACACAAAGGCGCTCGACCTCATTTTCAAGCTCTCGAACGTTACCTGGCCAATCATGGTCCATGAGTTTTTCTAAACAGCTTTTGCTGATCTTCTTCTTTGGTGTACCACTATTTTTGGCAAATTTTTCCAAGAAGTGATCTGCAAGAAGCACGATGTCTTCTTTACGGTCTTTCAGCATGGGGACAGTAACGTTGATAACATTTAATCGATAGTAGAGATCTTCCCGGAACTCGCCCGACTTCACCATTTCGACTAGTGGCTTGTTGGTAGCGGCCAAGACTCGAACGCTACTCTTTTTAACTTCGGTACTACCCACTGGCGTGAACGTGCCTTCTTGAAGCACTCGTAGCAGCTTCACCTGCATCTGCATTGATGTGTCACCAATCTCATCGAGGAATAGTGTGCCGCCGTCAGCAGCCTCAAAAAGACCTTTCTTATCCTTGACAGCACCTGTAAATGAGCCTTTGATATGACCAAAAAGCTCGGATTCGAGCAAGTTTTCGTTAAAGGCACCGCAGTTGACAACCAAGAACTTTTTGGACTTTCGTTTTGAGTTATAGTGCAGTGCTTTCGCAATAAGTTCTTTACCAGTACCATTGGAACCTTGGATCAAAACAGTTGCATCAGAGTCGCAGATTCTTTCCAAAAGTCGGTAAAGTTCCTGCATAGGAAGCGACTTACCGATCATTCGATCGAAGCCATATCGAACACCAAGTTCTTTCGAAAGCTCGCTTACTCTAGACTTTTCGTCGTCTAAAAACTTGTGCATAACAAGGATTTCATCGACAACGAGAGTGATTAATTCAGTAAGATAGCGGAGTTCCTTTTCGGATAGAACAGGAAGGTTTTCAACCTCTGCAAGAAGGTCTGATCTCTGTGGGAAATCTCTTTCGAGATAAGATCGAATCAGGGCTTTTTGCTCAGCAGCGGAATCTGCGACCACAAAGCCATCGCCAAAAACTGTCCCTAAGAATTCGTTATTGACGTGGATGGGAACTGAAATAACTGAAAAGCCGGAAGGATCGCGAGTCACTCGGGTGGTCTTCGAACTCATTGAGTCGACCGTCGTTTGTCTCGCTGTCGCTAACCGCTTTGAGAAACCCTTGTCATCAGCGACGATTGCCTGGCAGATGGGATTGAGTGGATTAAAGAATCGTCCATCGGGTACGTTACGAAGAAACCCCTTGCGGTCGGTGAAGTTGATTTGCACTTGCCACCATTTGCCAATGATTTCTTTTAATTTGCGGATGACGTGGATTTTTTCAAAATCTTCCCATCGAACAGCTTCCTGATTCATAGTCCTCCCTTTCAGAAACTCAGTTTGGGTGCGGTACGCATGTTTCTGACTACTTCAAATTGACTGTTTGTTAGTCGGTCTAGCAAACTTATCGGCTGGAACGGCCAAAAACTTTACACTTTTTTGTCTTGTAATAACAGTAAGGTAGGGGAAAAGAGGAAAAAAGTAGACAGGGGCTGTAACTCCCCTGATCAGCCATGATTACGAATGGTAAAAGAGCCTTTCTTCGAAAAGGTAAATATCTTTAGATCATTAGCTGAGAACCTGGGGTTCTTAAACTGAAATTGTGTGTAGTTTCCATCCATATAGAGGATTTTGATATCCTTAACGTATTTTCTTTGGTCAGATACCTTCACCTCAATGGAGGCGATCTCGGTTGCGACACCTGCTCTGGGAGATAGGGTGAGCTTGGTTTGATTCTTTTCTTTTTCGACTTTGCTTGTGTCGTAACGATTGTGAAGGGTGCTCGGGTCTAGCACGAGGTTTACGACTTCGTTGAGTTCTTTAGCTAGCCCCACATTTGCATTATAGTGGGTGACCACCTTTTCTTTCTCGCGAAAGTGGGTTAGTTTTTTGCCATTGTAGTAAAACTCCTCGTTACCAAAGTCTTTGTTCACAAAGTTCCAACGGAAATAGTTGGGCTTCGAGAAGTGAGCTTCACCCTGCCTGTTAATGGTGCGGTTACGAAGTTTTTTGTAAATAGTTTGCTTAAATTGCACCGAAATGTGGTCAATTTTTGAAAACAGATCTTGATGTTCCTTTTTGATGTCTTTCTCAGCAAAGAGTAGGGAGGGGATCAAAAGAATATAAGCTATGAAGAACTTCAATGGCGACTCCTTATGAGTTTTCTGTGTCAATAAAGTCTAGCAACTCCTTGAGTGCCACGAAACTGATTTCAGATCGGTTTTGTAAGCGGTCCTCTCCGAGTTGAAATGTCTTGGCTATAGTAGCGCCCTGCCGAGAGGCAAGCCCGACCACAATAGTTCCCACTGGCTTGTCCGGGCTTCCCCCATCGGGTCCAGCGATTCCCGTTATAGCTATCCCATAATTACCATGAAAAGCCTCTAAGACACCCTGAGCCATCTCACAGGCCGCTTCAGGTGACACAGCACCATGTTGCTTGAGTGTCTTTTCTTTGACCCCTAGAATATCTTTTTTGGCGCTATTGCTGTAGGCGCTGACACCACCTAAGTAAAATCGGGATGATCCGGGGTGATGAGTTAGGAGGCTGGCTAGCAGACCTCCAGTGCAGCTTTCCGCCGTTGCCAAAGTCTGGTGACGATCGAGTAGGCTCTTTTGAAGTTTTTGTGCCAGAATTAGGCAACGCTCACTAGCTTGTAGGATCAATGGTCTACTCCTCTTGTGCGGTCGTTTTTATTCGCTATTTCCATAAATCTCATTTATTGTCTTACCAATAAAATTAGGTCCGTTGACATGTAGTACTATATTTTCCGAGGAGCGTCGGCATGAGTCATTCTTGGCTGCAACACTATCCTGCGAATATAAAGACTGAAATTGAAATACCAGACGGCGTCCATATTGCAAACCTGATTGAGACAACCTGTCGACAATACGCAAACAAAGTTGCCCTTACTTGTATGGGAACTGATGTGAGTTTTAGGCAATATGACAGGCTTTCCAGTGATCTAGCTTCATACCTGCAAAATGATCTGAAAATGAAGAAGGGCGATCGAGTCGCAATTATGCTTCCTAATGTGATTCAATTTCCTGTTGCTTTGCAAGCGGCTATGAAAATCGGGGTAATTTGTGTCAATACGAATCCCCTCTACACAGCTCGGGAAATGCGTCATCAATTCGTTGATAGTGGCGCTAAGGCATTGGTCATCATGGATCTGTTCCTGGATAAGTTGGAAGAGATTATTGAAGATACAGAAATTGAGCATGTGATTGTCACAAGCATTGGTGATCAACTTCCTTTGTGGAAAAGTTTGCTGATTAAAACCGTTTTGAAAGTTAAGGGTATGGTGCCCTCTCATAACCTGACTGTGATTCCCTTTAAAGAAGCCCTTTCGAAAGGTAGCCAGAGCAAGAAATATCAGACCCCAGAAATTAGTCTCGATGATATCGCAGTTTTGCAATATACAGGGGGAACCACTGGTGTTTCTAAAGGTGCCATGCTAACGCAAAGGAACATCTTAGCAAATATCTATCAGATTCAAGAATGGGCAAAACCCTATATCCTAAAAGGCGATGAGGTTATCCTAACGGCACTGCCTCTTTATCATATCTTCGCTTTGAGTGTGAATTTTCTGGCTTTTCTGACAACAGGTGGGCGGATGATTCTTTTGCCGAAGCCAGTTCCGATCGAAAATACGGTTAAGGCCTTTAAAAAGTATAAAATTACAGTCATGACCGGAGTGAACACTCTGTTTAATGCTCTCAATAATAGTAAAGCTTTCCAGGCAGTGGCCCCACGTGACTTAAAGGTGGCGTTAGCTGGTGGAATGGCGTTACAGCAATCGGTAGCAAAAGAGTTCCAAAGCATCACGGGAACTCAGGTGATCGAGGGCTTCGGTTTGACCGAAGCATCTCCTGTGACTCATTGCAATCCTATGCACACCGTGCCTCCCAAAGGCTCCATTGGCCTCCCTTTACCTTCGACAAACTCCAAGGTCCTCGATGAGGCCGGCAACGAAGTACCTATCGGTGAAGTGGGTGAGCTGTGTATTCAAGGGCCTCAGGTCATGAAAGGTTATTGGCAAAGGTCAGACGAAACCGATAAAACTATCAAGGATGGTTGGCTATGGACCGGTGATATGGCGAAGCAAGACGAGGATGGATATTTTTTCATTGTTGATCGCAAAAAGGATATGATCCTGGTTTCCGGTTTCAACGTTTATCCTAACGAAGTCGAAGATGTCCTGGCATCCCACCCAAAAGTTCTGGAAGCTGCTGTCATTGGGATTCCCAGTGATTCTAGCGGCGAAAAAGTGAAGGCTTTTGTGGTGAAAAAGGATGATTCCCTAACGGAGAGTGAGCTTAAGGCATATTGTGAGAAGAATCTCACTGGCTACAAACGGCCCCGTGCCTATGAGTTCAAAGATGAGCTGCCGAAGTCCAATGTTGGGAAGATTCTAAGACGGGAACTTCGTGATCAAGAGCCAGCTTCGGCATAACCTCTTGACAAGGATGCTTTGTCCCTATGACAAGCATCAGTTAATTCTGATGATTAGCTCATGCTCCTGATTCTGTCGCAGATAGCTAAAGTTTGCAGTAGAAGCTTGGCGCAATGAGCTTAGAGCTTTGATGGCTCGGCCAGCATCATTGATGGGAAGTTCGTTGATATGAGTGATGATATCACCATCTTTGAAGCCAGCTACATCGTAGATACTACCAGCATCAATTTCCAAAAGCTTAAACCCGATGAGGCGACCGTTGCGAGTATGAGGGACGGCAGCGGCTTGCATTAGGACCTTATTAAGATTTTCGCCTACTAGCGATTCTTTTAAGCTTCGATTCACTGTCAGGGTATTGCCATTCTTTTCGACGCCTTCAATATGGGTGAGGTTGGCAGCTACCGATGTGACTGGGGACGATACGTCCGGAGTTCGTCGAGGAGAGTCGTCTCCGACGCTCATAGAGTATATTTGCTGATTCCAAACAAATTCTACAGTTTTTCGGTAGACTCTTGAGATACTTAACTTTTCGCGAATCGGATCACCTTCACGGAAGGCGCTAACCTTACCGGAACTCTTATGCTTGAGGAGGGCGACACCCTTTTGATTTTCGCTGCTGGCGATGACCCCAAGAACAATGTAGCCCAAATCTGAAGCTTGAGCTAAGGGGGTAAACGAAAAGAGGAGAGTTACCAAGATCGTCTTACAAAGTCGCTTCAACATTGCTTCACTCCACAGAACAGGTCTCATCTTCAACGGGTCGCTGTCTGTTTCAAAGCAATGCTTATGCCACCGTCGTGAGAGCGCAAAACCCTCAATTTCTTTAGTCCAAAGACCGCAACGTACGAGCCGTAGTGTTAGAATCCTGCGCAGCCGTTGCAAACCCCTACACCAAACGTTTACGTTTTTTGTAAGTATCGAAGATAAAATCTTATTTTAGGTATGGATGGGGGCTTGTAGCCCCCATTTTTTCAGCGAAGCATCTGGAGTACAAGTTCCGGTTGAGCATTCGCGTGAGCCAGCACAGAAGCACCAGCTGCAGTTAGAATCTTCGATTGTGTGAATTTTGCTGTTTCTGCCGCAAAGTCGACATCTCGAATCCGGCTATTGGCAGCACTCAGATTCTCTGTTGAGACTTCAATGTTTTGAATTGCACTGTTTAATCGCGATTGGACCGAACCTAGGGTAGCACGATAGGAGGCGACATCATTCAGCGCAGTGTCTAGTGTTTCAAACAAAGCACTGGTGCCGTCGGGTCCAAGATCAGCTGCACCGCCATCCTCGTCATCGGGAACAATCGCGAGACCACCATCAGTCACCTCGATCAGCGAGTCATTGAGAGTTTCTAGCTCTTCGAGGTTGATGGTGATCACATCAGGATCTTCGTCAGGATCGATATCGCTGGAACTGCCATCGACGGATGCCCGATTCGAGGCGCCAACGAAAATTCGCATAGCTTCCGAGTTGCCCTCAGCATCGAGTACCTTGCGACCGTTGAACTCAGTGGAGGCCGAGATCCGCGCGACTTCTTGAGTGAGCTGCTGAAACTCTCGATCAAGGAATTGCCTCTCTCGATTCCCAAGGGTATCCGAGGCGGCTTGCGATCCAAGCTCGCGCATACGGACCAAGATATTGGTGATCTCGTTCAAGCTACCTTCTGCAACTTGAATGTAGCTCACCCCATCATTGGCGTTTCTCTTGGCTACGTCCAAACTAGCAATTCGTGCTCTGATTCGCTCTGAAACAGCGAGGCCAGCAGCATCGTCAGCAGATTTGTTGATACGTTGACCCGAAGCGAGTTTTTCTAGTGAACTATTTAAGTCTCTCCGATTCTCAGAAAGTTTATTCTGGGCAATAAGAGACTCCACATTGGTTTTGATGCGAACACCCATAACCAATCCTCCCTGTCTCTGTTAGCGAAGCAACTGCAAAGCCACCTCTGGAGTTTGGTTCGCTTGGGTTAATACGGCAAGAGACGATGCTTGGAGAACTCTTGATTGTGTGAGTTTTGAAGATTCTTCAGCAAAGTCGACATCTCGAATGCGGCTGTTTGCAGTACGGAGATTCTCGTTTTGAACGGATAGGTTATTCACCGCTGAATTCAAACGACTCTGTACAGCACCAAGAGTTGCACGTTCGCTAGAGACTTTGTTGATCGCATCATCGATATCGTTGAGTTTAGTGACAATCGTGTCCCTATCGATTTCCCCATCGACAGTGGTTGGCCCGATCTCTTCGTCACGGCCGAGGTTTAGCCCTTCGACATTAATTTCTTTGAGCCCTTCAAGGTTGAGTGTGATGGTGTCTTGGTTGTCTTCTACCTCACTGCCATTGACACCAACCTGAATGACGAGCTGATCTTTTTGATCCTCATCAAAAAGTTTCAATGAGTTAAATTCGGTGGTGGCTGATATACGATCGATTTCGTCTACTAGCTGGGTGTACTCTCGGTTGAGGTAGCTTCGTTCAGAGTCGCCGATGGTGTCTGATGCCGACTGGATCGTTAACTCTCGCATCCGAACGAGAATGTTACCGATCTCGTTCATCGAACCCTCAGCAACTTGAATCATGGATACTGCATCATTAGCATTCCGCTTAGCCTGATTTAAGCCCCTAACCTTGGCTCTGATACTTTCAGAGATTGCCAAGCCAGCGGCATCATCTGCTGATTTGTTGACGCGGTAGCCGGATGATAAGCGCTCTAAACTTTGCTGCATTTCATTTGAGTTGTTCTCTGCGAAGCGTTGTGCGGTTAATGAAGACACATTGGTACGGATACGTAGGCCCATTGGGGAATCCTCCTTGAATGTAAATCCTGCCATGGATCGCAGGGGCAACCGTGCCACCTGCAGGGCCTTAATCGATTTTTTTGTCAAAGTTTTAAGAATTAATTTAGTTTTCCAAAAAAAAGTATAGTTTGTGGCTTGGATCAGGTAGTTTAGAATATTCGTAGTAATCGTGGTGGTTTATGGCTTGATAATCAGCTAAAATGATGACTAAGTCGCTTTAATATCAGTGTCTTATAGGGTTTTTGGGGTTCTGTTATTTCAGGTGGTTACAAGAAGGTTTTCTTGAATCTTTACCCACCTATGATATGCCTGACAGCGGGAGGGAGCCCATGTCTTTAAAAACTTCAATCGAAAGCCAGATGCGAGAGATTCAGCAGCGCGGGGGGCGCATTATTGTAGCCTGTTCCGGAGGGCGGGATTCAATGGTCTTGCTTTGGACTTTATTGGAGACCCAGGAGCAGCTGGGCTTCGATCTCGTTGAAGTGGCCCACGTGAATTATGGGTTAAGGGGTGAAGAATCCGATGGCGATCAAGAAATGGTGGCGCAATTCTGTGTTAAGAGTCAGGTTCGATTCCACCTCTTAGATCTTCGGTCGGAAACCCCTCCAAATGCAGGAATTCAAAATTGGGCGCGGCAGGCTCGATACCAATGGTTCGAGACCCTAGTTCGTGACGGGGTCGATGTGATTGCAACAGCCCATCACCAATCAGATTTGGCTGAGACTGTGGTGTTCCGCTTGAGCCGCGGGGTAGGTCGCTATGTCTCAGGAATGCGAGTGAGCTCTGGTTTCCTATGGAGGCCCTTTCTTCAGGTGTCAAAAGGCTGGATCGATGCCACACAGGCCGGGCAAAAAGTACCTTATCGAGAGGATTCCTCCAATGCTAAACTGGTCTATAGCCGAAACAGGATTCGTCACGAACTCATGCCTCGTCTCAATCAGCTTTTTCCAGGGGCTGAGCGACGAGTGGCTGAGGCAGCCAGTGACATGGATGAGATCCTTCGATTTATAGATGACTGTTATCCTGTGAAAGGACTGACTTCTCTACCTTGGTCGAAGATTGAAAGCTTGCCGGAGGCGGTCGGGAGGCGGGTCATTGCCAACTTTTTGAGGCAGTATGTCCCGGAAGAAGGAATCCGTCGCGGCCTTCTGCTAAGATTGTGGCGGAAGTTGAAGACCTCCTCTAATTATTCCGAAGAGATTTTGGGCACGGAGGTGGTCAAGGTTCAATCGGGACAGGTTTTAGTGCAACGGAAAGTGGCCTCTCCTTCCCGGCAAGCTCAGTATCAATCTCTGCTGTGCTTGGGCAGGAAGGTGCTGATTCCACCCCAGGGAAAGGCTTTTCTGGTTCAGGATGGCACCTGGGTGGCGAAAGACAACGAGTCCAGAGCTCCTAAGACGTGGGTCATCGGGACCACTTAAGGAGTTCTCATGGATAGTTACTGATAAATGAGGGGTTACATTAAATCTTGGTACTTTTAAAAAGGGTCTAACAGATATATTCTAGTTTGATTGTCTATTCTCAGTGGGAGAAAGGGGTTTATGTCAAAGTCCAAAAAATCAAATCAGCAGTTGAAAGTGTCGTTGATGCTTGCTGGTTTATTCATGCTGTTTCTCATGTTCAACATGATGTCTGCCCAAAGAGATGAGGCGCAGGAAGTACAGTATTCCGAATTCAAGGCTCTTGTTGAGCAGGATAAAATAGAAAAAGTCGAAATCGGTGAGCGAGAAACGATCGTTACCAAAAAACTCGGCGATACCTTCAGCGTCACCGTTCCTCAGGAAACGATCAAACCTGAAGAGCTAGTCGCAAAAGGAATTTCTGTAAGTTACAAAAAGGCTGAAGAGGAAAGCGTTTGGAAGGCGCTTCTTCTGAACTCTTTGCCTTTATTGCTGCTTCTTTTCCTATTTTTCTTTTTCATGCGTCAATTACAGATCGGTGGTGGCAAGGCCATGTCCTTCGGCAAAAGCCGAGCAAAGATGCTAAACGAAAATCAGTCTAAGCTCACATTTGAAGATGTCGCAGGGATTGAGGAAGCGAAGAACGAGCTGGAAGAAATTGTCGACTTCCTCAAAGACCCTAAAAAGTTCACTCGCTTGGGTGGCCGTATCCCTAAGGGTGTTCTTTTGGTGGGCCCTCCGGGAACCGGTAAAACAATCCTTGCAAAGGCTATCGCAGGAGAAGCTGGAGTACCGTTCTTTAGTATTTCGGGCTCTGACTTTGTGGAAATGTTTGTGGGTGTTGGTGCAAGCCGGGTTCGTGACTTGTTCGAACAAGCGAAGAAGCAAGCCCCTTGTATTATCTTTATCGATGAGATCGATGCTGTCGGTCGTCAACGTGGCGCTGGTCTTGGTGGCGGTCACGATGAACGTGAACAGACCTTGAACCAACTTCTGGTTGAGATGGATGGTTTCGAGACGAATGAAGGCGTGATTCTGATTGCTGCGACCAACCGTGCCGATGTCCTTGATCCCGCACTTCTGAGGCCAGGTCGATTCGATCGCCGGGTCTATGTACCTAAGCCCGATGTTCGTGGTCGTCGAGGAATTCTTGCGGTTCACACGAGAAAAACACCACTCAAAAAGGATGTCGACCTAGACATCATAGCGCAGGGAACTTCAGGATTCTCCGGTGCAGACTTAGAGAACCTCGTTAACGAGGCAGCTCTGATTGCTGCGAGACGAGATCTAAAGGAAGTCTCAATGACTCACTTTGAGAGCGCGAAAGATAAGGTTCTTATGGGTCCAGAGCGCAAAAGTATGATCATTAGCGAAAGTGAAAAGCGCAACACAGCTTATCACGAAGCGGGGCACTGCATCGTTGCCAAAATGGTTCCAGGCGCAGACCCAGTTCATAAGATCACGATTATCCCGCGTGGCCAAGCTCTAGGTGTGACCGTCCTTCTGCCAACGGAAGATCGATTGTCCATGTCGAAAGAGTATGCTCAGGGGATGATTGCCTATGCTATGGGCGGACGTGCTGCAGAAGAAATCGTCTTTGGTCACACGACGACTGGTGCCGGAAACGACATTCAGAAGGCTACAGATATCGCGCGAAAGATGGTTTGTAGCTGGGGAATGAGTGACAAACTTGGTCCAATTGCCCTTTCTGGAGGCGATCAGGAGGTCTTCTTGGGCCGTGAGTGGGGTCATCAAGAGACCTATTCTCAGCAAGTTCTTAACGATATCGATTCTGAAGTCAAACGCATTATCACTGAGGGGTATGATACCGCAGTGCGGATTCTCAAAGAAAAGCGTGATGTTCTAACTGAGATGTCTGAGTCACTTCTCATTCGTGAAACTCTCGACTCCAAGGCTATCAACGCCGTTATGGAAGGCGAGAAGATTATTACCGAAGAAGAGAAGCAAGCGTATCAAGAGCGTATTGCTAAAGAGAAGGAAGCCGCGCTTGCGGGGGTGAAGTCCGAAGACGTTGCGACAACCCCTGCCGACGAAGGGCAAGGGAAACCAAGTGGAGTGGAGCCATTACCGCAGGGAACCTAAACCGCAGTGGATTGATTATGGGGGTCCTTAACTTGACCCCAGACTCTTTCTCCGACGGGGGACAGTTCTTGGACCCCGACTTAGCCCTCGATCGCGCTTGGCAGATGGTGGAGCAAGGTGCTGACATCATCGATCTAGGCGCTGAATCTTCCCGACCTGGGGCTGAATACGTCTCAGAAGAGGAAGAATGGACCCGGCTTGAGCCTGTGCTAAACCGTCTCAAGAAGGGGGGATTCGACTGCCCCATAAGCGTCGATACCAACAAACCGAATATCATGACTCGGCTTCACGACTATGGAGTCGAACTGGTAAACGATATCAAAGGTGGTGCTGATGATGAGACCTTGGCAGTGCTTGCCAAGCAGTCCATGATCTACATCGCGATGCATATGCACAAGGACCCAAAGCAGATGCAAACTGCTCCTCTCAAAGGCGACGAAGCCATTGGCGAGATCGATAGCTTTTATGATTCGGTTTCTGGTCGCCTGAGGCGGGCAGGTTTCGCGGATGATAGTATCTGGTTTGATCCTGGAATTGGCTTCGGTAAAGATGATGCAGCCAATCTCAAGCTTATAAAGCATTCTTTGCAGCATGGGAGTCAGCATCACCTATTGTTGGGCATCTCTCGAAAGTCTTTTATGGGGAGGCTTTTGGGTTTAGACGATCCGATCGATCGCGATCCGCCATCGAAAATGCTAGAAACCTGCTTTCTCATGATGGGTATCAAGTGTATCCGGACGCATGATGTCGAAAAACTTTCCCATATTAAACGATTATTGTCATAACAGGTATGCAACGCCAGTCTTGGATTGGTGGGTGGCCGTGAATAGTGTCGACTCAAGGATAGAGTGTAAATGGCGGAGCTTTTTCAAAAGCTAGGTCCGTGGGCGATCGTAGATATATTGATTATCGCAGCGATCATCTATCGGCTATTGCTTTTGATTCGGGGTACTCGTGCCATGCAAATGGTACTCGGGATTCTGGTTCTTGCTGGGCTAACGTTTCTAGTCTCTCAGATATATCCATTGACCACTCTCAAGTGGGTGATGGATAAGTTTTATTCGTCCATCATCATTATCATCGTCATTTTATTCCAGGAAGATATTCGTCGTGTGCTGAGTCGCATGGGCAAAAAGACAGTTTTCCAATCTGGAGAAGCGGTTTCTTCAAGGCAGATTCTTGATGAAATCACCCGAGCAGCCTCATCCCTGACATCCAAGAAGATCGGGGCTTTGATTGTGATTGAGCGCAATATCATCTTGAGTCGTTATGTCGATGTCGGAATATTGGTAGACTCTCGGATATCAAAAGAGTTGCTGGTAGCTATTTTTCATCCCACTTCTCCTGTACACGATGGAGCTGTGATTATCCAGCAAGGCCGGATCGCAGCGGCCGGATGTTTCCTGCCATTAACCCGAGATGAGCGGGTCGACCCGGACTTAGGGACAAGGCACCGCGCGGCGATTGGAATGAGTCAAGAAACAGATGCCTTAGTGGTTGTTGTTTCTGAAGAGACGCAGGCGATCTCATTGGTTGTGGATGGCAATGTGTCCCGCAATCTAGGTCCTAAAGAGCTGCGAAAAGTGCTGCGAAATCTACTGAGCCCTGACCGTGATGTTTCAGAAAAAAAGAAGAGTTCTGGCAAAAACTGGAACCAGGTGATCGAGAGAATGAAGATTTTCCGCTCCGGTGGAGGAGGGGAGCATGAGTAAGCTGTTACAACTGCTAGTCCGAAATTTTTGGTTCAAACTATTATCCCTGTTTTTGGCTCTATTGGTTTGGGGAATCATCCAAGGTGAGTTGGTCCACGAAGAGAGTAAGGAGATTCGAGTGAATCTTCAGCTGCCTCCTGGCTATACGATTCGTGGAGATGTCACCCGAACAAAGGCAGCTATGGTTCGAGGGCCAAAAGTTTGGATGATCGATGTGCCCAAAATTCTTGTGGCCGACGTTGCGGTTCCATCTGGCAAGCAGGGACGGATTCGCCTTCGCCTCGATAAAGGCAAGGTTAAGGGCTGGAACGAACGCTTGAGCCTTGTGATTCATGACCCTTACATCGAGATTTTCGTTGATCGGCAAATTGAGCGAACTGTGCGTATTAAAGAGATTCTCCAAGGGACACCTGCTGAGGGCTATATCATCGAAAAGATTACTCTAGACCCGCAGATTGTATCGTTGAAAGGGGTTCGAGAGGATCTACTGAAGGTGAGGCAGGTCGTTACCGAGCCCATCGATATTAGCGAAATCAAAGAGAATCGAACGATCGAAGCAAAGCTGATTTCTCCTGGTAGAGGGATCAATGCTTTATCCGCGGAAAAAGTAAAAGTCTTCCTTCAGGTCGGAGATAGTAAGATCAACAAGCGCTTTGGAAATATACCAGTGGAAATCGTTGGAAGCGAGTTCTTGACGAAAGTAAAACCTTCTTTTGTTTCCATTATGGTCCAGGGGACGCCAGACATATTGAATTTTATCAAGCGGTCGGACTTCAAAGCCTTTATTGAAGCCCAAGGTCTGCGTCCAGGTCGCTATGAACAGGATATCAAGGTTCAAATCCCATCTGATACCGTGCTAATCGAAGCTTTTCCTGAGAAGGGGATTGTTTCGATACTTAAGAAGAAGAAGTCAGATTAGGGTCTTTGGCCTTTAAGAGGCGATTGATAGATGTCGTCAGAATGGCAGTGAGAGGCGTATTTTTCAAGTGCCAATTCTAGACAGGGTCTATTCTAACGTATATGTTTCCAGAGTAAGGTAAATTGATGTAGAGAGGCACAAGTTGTGGGTAAGTACTTTGGCACGGATGGCATACGAGGAAAAGCAAACGTTCATCCTATGTCTCCTGATTTTGTATTGAGGCTCGGTCAAGCCATTGGAATTCACTTTCGCAAGGCTTACCCCAAACCAAAGATCCTTATTGGCAAGGACACCCGACGTAGTGGATACATGCTGGAGCAAGCTCTAAGTTCTGGTATTTGCAGCGTTGGAGTTGATGTCGGCTTCTTAGGCCCATTGCCAACCCCAGGGATTGCCTATTTGACGCGAGGAATGAGGGCATGTGCCGGCATTGTGATCTCTGCGTCCCACAATCCCTTTCATGATAATGGGATTAAGATTTTCAGTGACAATGGCTTTAAGTTGCCGGATGAAATTGAGGACAAGCTGGAGTCGTTGCTGGAGCTTGATCCGATATTGGATAGCTTCCCAGTTGATATGCAGATTGGCAATGCCAAGCGTATTGACGATGCGGTAGGCCAGTACGCGGTTTTCCTAAAGGAGCAGTTTCCAAAACACCTAACCCTCGAAGGGATGAGGATTGTCTTAGATTGTGCCAATGGTGCCGCATACAAGGTGGCACCGAAGGTTTTCGAAGAATTAGGGGCGGAACTATTCGTTGTGGGCGACAAGCCTGATGGTCGCAATATCAATGATCAGTGTGGGGCATTACACCCTCAAAAGGTGAAGGACTTAGTTAAACTGTACAAGGCAGATATTGGCCTCGCTTTTGATGGTGATGCCGATCGCTTGATTGTCGTTGATGATACAGCGGAAATCATTGATGGCGACCAGATCATGGCGATCTGTGCCAGCTACATGAAGAAAGCTGGACGGCTTAGAAAGTCGACAGTGGTTGCTACGGTTATGAGTAACATGGGCCTTGATATCGCAATGAAAAGTATTGGGGTGAAATTGCTCCGTACCAAAGTAGGCGATCGCTACGTTGTCGACGAAATGCGTCGCGGTGGATACAACCTCGGCGGCGAGCAATCGGGGCATATGGTTTTTTCAGATAGCAGCACCACCGGAGATGGAATCTTGGCAGCTCTTCATTTGCTAGAGATTGTGCAGGAGACTAAATCGCCTTTATCAGAGCACAAAAAGTGCATGGAAGTTTTACCGCAGGTTCTAAAGAACGTGAAGGTTAGCAAGAAGGTGCCTTTGGAAGAATTGCCGAAGGTAAAGGAATCAATTGCAGTGTGTGAGACAAAACTTGGAACGAAGGGGCGGGTCCTGTTTCGATATTCAGGAACTGAAAATCTAGCTCGTATCATGCTAGAAGGCGAAGATAGCCACGAGTTGGAACTGATGGCCCGCGAAATTGCAGATAGTTTACAGAATAGTACGAATTAGGAGTTTATCTTGATTAGATTGGGAGTGAATCTTGATCATGTGGCAACCGTTCGGAACGCCCGTGGTGAAGCCTATCCAAACCCTGTTCAGGCCGCACTTCTCGCGGAGCTCGGGGGAGCTGATAATATAACCTGTCATCTACGTGAAGACCGGCGTCACATCAAGGATCGAGATGTCGAGTTGCTGAAGGAGCAGATTAACGTTCCACTCAACTTTGAGATGGCCATTACAGATGAGATGGTCGCGATCGCAAAAAGAGTAAAACCCCATGCCGTAACTTTAGTCCCTGAAAAACGCCAGGAACTAACCACTGAGGGTGGGCTTGATCCGAATCACTACCAGAACTTGCAGAAGGTCATCTCTGATCTCAAAGAGCATGATATGCTTGTCTCTTTATTTGTTGAGGCGGATGAGCGGGTCATCGAGCAAACAAAGCAACTTGGTGCCGACGCAATCGAAATCCATACTGGTAACTTCTGTCATGAGATGGATGCAGCCCGTTCTAGCCAGCGACAATGGGAATTGGTAAAGCCGCTGATGGAATCTGCAAAACAAGCTCATGAGATGGGCTTGCAAGTTCATTTTGGGCATGGATTGCATTACAGTAATGCCCACTGGATGCAGGCGATTCCCTTTTGCGAGGAAGCCAACATTGGCCACGCGATTATCTCCCGTGCGATCTATGTGGGCTTGGAATCAGCAGTTCGCGAGATGAAGTCACTGTTAAACGACAGCCGTTTTGCGCCTAGACTTAAGGGGCTGGACTGATGGGCTTCGAAAAGCTGGTTGTCGGGGAGAACTCTCTTTATGAGCTTCTCCTGAAGCTGGATGAGGCTTTGCCTGAAAACTTTGTGCTTTGGTTAAAAGGGGAAATGGGGGCTGGAAAGACCACTCTCGTTCGCCACTACCTGCGCGGCAAGGGCCTTTCCGATGAAACTCCAGTAGTATCACCGACGTATACGATTATGAATGAGTATCAAATTGGCGATCGATGGTACGCGCACCTCGATTTATATCGGGCAGAAGATAGCTTCAGTCTCGATGAAATTGGAGTTAAAGATAGGGACTATCGGGGAATATTTCTTGAGTGGCCTGATACGCCAGGCGATGATGAAACCATTGCTCCAAGCCACATACTGCACATTAGCTACGAAGAGGATGGGCAGTCGCGAGGCTATCGCTTAGAAACAGTATAGCCCTACTATGCTATTCCCTAGCCAGCCAGTGGAATCATTTCTGATGCATCTTTCTCTGTCATCGATATGGTGAAGGTGGTAACTTCTTTGTCACGGTTGGCTTCGATACTCCAGCCATAAAGAGCGATAATCGAATGAACTAGGGTGAGATTCAAGCCCATCCCCTTGCCGATGTCTTTGGTGGTATAGAAGGGGTCAAACACATGATCTAGGGTGGTGTCAGGTGGTAGGCTCGCATTGTCAACTATATGCAGTTGTCTGCTATCCATCCCTTCGTACTGAATCACTTTAACCTTGCCATTGCGAGATGGTCCATGCTTTTCGATCGCATCAAGGGAATTCTCGATACATGTCTTGAGGATTGCTGACAGGTGGAAATGGTTGCAAACTATGGGTCGCGAGCTGGGATGGGCTTCGATTTGAATCTCAAGGCGACAGGCTCGATCTTGAACCTCAGAAAACACCTCACTGAATACATGGTGCAGATCAATAGGAAGAATTTTTTGATCGTTGTGGTTGTTGGAAAACATGCGAATCGATGCGACAATCTCCTCAATTCTTTGTAATGCGTGATCCATTTTTTCAAGCCAGTGGGCTTTTTTCTGGGGAGTAAGCTTTTCTTGCTGGATGATAGCAAGACTGCCTTTGGAAATCGCGAGCGGGTTACTAATTTCATGGGCTATACCGCCGGCCATCATTCCAAGTGAAGACAAGCGTTCATTCTGCTCCATGATCTTTCGTGATTTTGAGATTTCATTCAGACAGCGAGTGGACAATGCATCAAAATAGTAGCTGGCCACAAGGGTTAGTGTGAGGGCAACGATTCGGGTGAGGAATAGGTTGTGATGATGAGGGGAAAACATCTCGCTATCGTAAGCATAGAACCAGATACTGCCTGTGAAAAGCACGGATATAAAGTAAATAATTAGCCCTGGCCTAATCCCTAAGATAAAAACTGAGGCCAATATCAATACGGGAAGGACGATAAAGCCCTCATGATTTATATCTGGTCCTGATTTTAAAATAGTAAGCGAAAGATTGAGGAAGCCGAGAACGATCAGTAGCCAAGCTATGAGCATCGGCAGCCGGTGAAAACTCAAACGCAAACCTAGGAATACAAGGATGCTGAAGGTATGAAATATCAACTGATTGTGCTGATAGGATTCGACAAAGATGTTAAGGAGATAGATAATAAGGTAGCTCAGAATTGCTAAATCAAGACTCAACTTCAAGTATTGAAAGCGATATTTCTGAATAACTTTGTTTTCGAGCATGTTCCTATGATCTCTTTAGTTCTACCATGCTCTGGTATCGGCTAGTATTTTCTGACATAAATAAAATAAGAGGTGTCGATGCTAATTCATACCGAAGAAAAAATATCTAGGTGACAAAAAGCAGATAGCCGCTCCCTTGAAGGTTTTGGGATCCTTAAATATCATCATTTTTTCTATCTAAAATGGTAGCTTGAACCACCGAGGTCTAGGCCTCGTGGTTCTGGCTAAGCTACTGTATCCTTGTGTCAGCTAGCGGTCTATTTAAGGGCAGGCGATGGGCTCGTCTTCAAAACTACGACAAGTACATGTCTCTTTGTTGGGATCTTCACTTTTTAAGATTGCCGAAACGATTTCGGGATCATCAGTCAGATTCAATGAACCATGTAAGCGAACGGTTTTGCCAAGTGCGATCTTATCTGGGGCGTCACCACAGGTGTAGAGGCGCGAGGTCTGGTACGGATCGCTTATCGCTTCAACACAAGATCTTATATAGCCATTGGGTTTGTCATCATCGCCTTCCGCAACAATCCATGACTCCCTTAAAACTATTGCAGCAGCCTTGGATATATCGTTGATTTCGATGATCCCTCGACTGTTGCTTGCAGCTTCTTCGAGCCACTTCTCGTCGATATTGATAATTAAGCCACTTGCTCCAGGCTCACTATCATTACAACCTGGTAGGCTTCTTAATCCTGATTGCAGACATGGTTTAAAGGGCGGAAGTAGGCTTGATGAGTTTGAGTCGGGCCCATCTTTATCCTCAAAAGCTGAAGCAACGACTTGTATCTTAGAGGGAGCATTATCATCTGAGAGTGTTAAGCTAATGGTATTATAAAATGTCTCACGCTTTTGACCGTGAAACGGCTTGAATCGAAAGCTTTCTATGTTGCTAAGGTAGTCTTCACCCCAAAAATTACCGTTATTCGGAGCGTCGTTGAGAGTACCTTTGATACTAAATCGAATCGAATAGGGACTTGAGGCGCTATGAAGCTGGTCAGGAATGGGGCAGGCTTTCTGCACTTGAGGTTTCTTGTCGGACTTAACTAGTTTAAGGTGTTGATTAAGTAGATTATAAATCTGCCCCTGATCGTAGTTCCCTTCATAGGTAACAGCCAGTTTGGTCTCTGCCTCGAATAGCATCGTCGATCGAAAGCCCAGTGGTGTGGCGCCACCGTGACCAATAGCGGTTCCCTGGCTAGTTTGCCAGCGCATGAGGCCAAGGCCGTAGTCTAGGGGTAGATATCCGAGTTTGCATTCCTGAAAGGCCATCATTTCAGCCTTTGAGTTATCGGAAAGAAGGCGATTGCCTATGAACAATGCTTCTGTGAAGGTGCGAAGATCACCAGCACTACTAGAAATTGCTCCGCTAGCGCCAGCGATACTTGAGTCTAACACTTGCGTCATAGCTACCAGTTGATCAGAAATCACAGCTTTAGGCTTTAGCAGTCGGACGAGGGTATTTTGAATCCCACTTAGAGTAGAATAGCCAACGGTTTGGGGAACAGAGATCTCTTCTTGGACACCATAGAAAGTTTCTTGTAGTTCTAGCGGATCAAAAATTCTAGTTCTAAACTCCTGAGCAAGGGGCTGCCCTGTCACGGTCTCAATAAGTAATCCCAAAACTATATAGTTCGTTTGAGAGTAGCTACAGTCTTCGCCTGGAGAGTAATCCAAGGGGCTTTCATAGATGAGATTAATGATCTCCTCTGGCGACCAGCTACGGCTAATGTTGGGGAAAAGCTGAGCAACCAAATCTTCGGCTTGAGAGTAATCAGGAATACCTGCAGACATCTGTAGCAACTGCCTGATGGTGATATCACTCCACTTGGAGTATTGCGGTAGGTGCTTGGCGAGGGGATCTTCTAGATTGATCAGTCCCTCTTCAGCAAGTTGAAGAGTCACTACTGATACAAAGGTTTTAGTATTGCTGCCAATCTCCATCAGGTCGTTAGGTGATAAGGGAGCCTGAGTTTTTATGTTGGAGACACCGCTTGCCCCTTGCCAACTGATGCCTTGAGGCAGGTTGATGCTCATAGCGATACCTGGCTCACCTGTGAAGTGGATATAGTCATCCAAGGAATTTTGCATAATCTCAGCGAAGTCAGGTGAGTTGCTTGCGTGGAGGTTTGAGTGTGATGATTCTTGGCAGGCTGCACTAAAAAGAAGGCAACCCATCGAGAAGAACTTGAGGTGATAACGAAGTCCCATGTAAGCTCCTAAGCGTTGTTTTGAGCACCCCTTGCTACTGAATACAAGAGATTACTCCGATTCATATCGATGTCCAAATAATTCAATATGACGATTGAACTGCAAAATGGAGTCCTTGCGAAAGCATACATCTCTTGCTTGCAGTCTAAATGTAGTGTTTAGGAGACTTGTGTGGGATAGGATACAGGTGTGTGGGGAAAGGTAGTGGTGTGCGGGGAAAGTTCACTATCTGCAAAACAGGCTAGAGAATTTTGCTATGTAAAAGGAGGATAATCCTCCTGTTTCTAGGGAACCATAAAAAGTGATTCACTTGGTGCTACACTACGTACCCAGATTGGTTTTCGTTTTTCAAAAAACGAGCCTAAACCTTCTTGGCCCATGGGAGTTGCGCGGATCTTAGCGATGCTTTGCGCTGTCTCGTCGATTTGAGCATTGCTGTGAGAGTTTACAGTATCCTGCAAAATCTTATAGGCAACCTGTGCTTCGGGACTTGCAGCAAGAATATGATTAGCCTCACCGATGAGCCATTCATTGATGGTTTCAACCGTTTGAATCTCTTCAATCAAACCACAAGATTTAGCCTGCTCAGCATTAAATACTTGGGCAGAAAGGGTAAATCTACGAAGACTGGAGGGCTTCATCTTACGCGATAAGTAGGGAAGAATCACAGCAGGTATGAGGCCAACCCGTGCTTCACTGAGGCAGAAGCGAGTATTATCGAGGGCAACACTATAATCGCAGCAGGCGATAATCCCCACTGCTCCTCCATAGACGGCTCCTTTGGCAACCGCGATAGTGGGCATAGGCATGGCGCAAATCTGCTCGAACATGGCAGTGAGCTTTTGCGCTTCCTTGACATTGTGCTCATAGCCAAGTTGAGCGGACTCTTTCATCCAGTTCAGATCGGCTCCAGCTGAGAAGTGCTTGCCGACGCTTTGAAAGAGCAGCAGTCTTACATGCGGATCTTTTGCAATGACCTCTAAGGTCTTGGCGATGGCAACTAAGATCTCGCCGCTAAAGGCATTGGCTGAACCAGGGCGGTTGATGCAGATACTTGCGATTTTATCATTGGACTCTTCGCCATCAGTGCTTTGCAGTGGGGTATATTGGACAATAACTGGATCGGACATACAAAGGTACTCCTGCAAGCTCCCCTTATCGGGGAGCTGTTTTTAGATGTCGAATTTAATGCCTTGGGCAAGAGGTAGCTCAGAACCAAAGTTGATGGTATTGGTCTGTCGTCTCATGTAAGCTTTCCATGAATCCGAACCTGACTCTCGACCGCCGCCAGTATCTTTCTCACCACCAAAGGCTCCACCAATCTCTGCTCCGGAAGTACCGATATTGACGTTAGCGATTCCACAATCAGAACCCCACGCAGCTAAGAACTGCTCGGACTCACGCATATCAGTTGTGAACACCGATGAGCTCAAGCCTTGCTTCACTCCATTTTGAAGAGCGATAGCGTTATTTACGGAGCCACTATACTTGAGGAGGTACAGAATAGGAGCGAAAGTTTCTTCTTGCACGATTTCCATTTCATTTGATGCTTCAATGATAGCAGGCATTACATAGCACCCTGATTCGTAGCCATCGCCTTCCAGAACATCGCCGCCAAAGACTTTGGTGCCGCCGTTCTTCTCCGCAGCTTGAATTGCATCCTGCATTGCCTTTACAGCATCAGTATCGATAAGCGGACCAACGTGATTGGATTCGTCGAGCGGAGATCCGATTTTAAGGCCACTATAGGCTTTGACTAGCATGTCCTTGACCTTATCGTAGATGGACTCATGAATGATCAAACGACGGGTGGATGTGCACCGCTGACCACAAGTGCCCACTGCTCCAAAGACGATTCCCGGAGCTGCAAGTTTGAGGTCGGCGTTTTCGGTGAGAATGATTGCATTGTTACCACCTAGCTCCAGGATCGATCGACCCAGACGACCGCCAACAACTTCGCCCACCCGTTTGCCCATGCGGGTAGAGCCAGTCGCAGAGATTAATGGCAAACGACGATCACTGATCATCGTCTCACCAATTTCAGGAACATCGCCAACGATGAGTGAGAAAATGCCCTCTGGCAACTGGTTTTCTTTGAGCACTTCTTGCATCACATTGAAACAAGCAACCGCAGAAAGAGGGGCCTTCTCCGATGGCTTCCAAATGCTTACATCGCCACAAACAGCAGCGATCATGGAGTTCCAAGACCATACGGCCACAGGAAAGTTGAAAGCCGAGATGATGCCAACCAAGCCAACCGGATGCCACTGCTCGTACATACGATGGTTGGGTCGTTCCGAGTGCATGGTGAGGCCGTGAAGCTGGCGAGATAAGCCCACTGCAAAGTCGCAGATATCGATCATTTCTTGTACTTCACCGAGACCTTCTTGCAAAGACTTGCCCATCTCGTAGGCAACAAGTTTCCCAAGAGGGTCTTTATACTCCCGCAGCTTGTTGCCAATCTGCCTGACAATTTCGCCACGTTTTGGGGCTGGAAGTCGCCGCCAGTGATCGAAGCCATGCTCTGCGGTGGTGATAAGTTTTTCATAGTCTGCCTTTGAGGCTTTGCGGACGCTACCGATCTTCTTGCCATCAACTGGCGAGTAAGAGTCATATTGACCGTTATCCTGGCTTCCATACCATTCCTGTCCAGTACAGACAGCCTGGCTGACGTCGCCAATGTTTAACTGCTTCAAAAAGTCCAAAGATGTTTTTTCTGACATACAGGGATCCCCTAGACAAAACTGTGGTTTCAAGCGTTCTATCGCTTCGCGGGGCTAATTTACCATAGGTTTTTCATGGATGCTAACGGAGGAAACCGCTATCCTCTAGGCGAATCTCAAGGGACTAGCTTGGAACATTTGGAAAGAGAGAAAAGACATGGCCTATCGCGTTTTTAAGTTTGGAGGCTCCTCCTTAGCAGACACCGCCTGCATTTCCCAGGTTGCAGAAATCATTAGACAAGATCCGAATAGGCTAACAGTTGTAGTGTCGGCTATGGGTGGGGTAACAGACGCACTAGACAGCTTAGCCCAACAAGCAGTTCAAGGTAACCGGAGCAATGAGAAACAGCAGTTGGAAACTCTGAGACAGCGTCATCAAGGAGTTATTCAGGAGCTTACAGCGCCCGAGGATAAAGAAACCTTGGCTGGGGACGTTGATCGCGTTATCGCTGAACTAGCAACTATTTTCTCCAGTGTCGAAACCCTTGGTGAACTAACTGCTAAAGTGCATGCAAGAGTTGTGTCTTCTGGTGAGCGCATGATGGCGAGCATTTTGGCCTCTGTACTCAGGAGTGACAAGCTGGATGCTCAGTTTTTAGATGCGACTGAGCTGATCAAATTGCATAAAGAGCTTGGGTCTCTTGTGCCAAATCATGAGAAGAGTATCCAACAAGTGCAAAGTGTTTTGATACCTCGCTTGAATCAAGGGCAGACGGCCATCATTCCTGGTTTTATCGGTGAGAGCCCTGATGGTGATGTGATGACATTAGGGCGTGGAGGCTCTGATTATTCAGCGACCTTACTTGGTTCATTCTTAAAAGCCGATACAGTTACCCTCTACAAAGAAGTCGATGGTTTGCTAACGGCAGATCCTCGCTATGTACCGAATACTCGTGTGGTTCCTGAGCTTCACTATCGAGAAGCTGCTGAACTAGCTTATTATGGTGCCAAGGTTCTTCACCCAAGAGCCATCATTCCTTTGATTCCGCAAGGTATCCCCTTGATCATTAAGAATACATTTAAGCCTGCGTTGAGCGGCACACTGATCGCTGGTGACGTTTCACCTGGAGCCTATCCTGTGAAAGCCTTAACTGCAGTTAGCCGCCAAGCTATGATCTCAGTAGAAGGTAACGGTATGATGGGAGTGCCAGGGATGGCTGCACGCACTTTCGGAGCGATGGCGCAGGAGGATATCTCTGTTTCCCTAATCACTCAGGCATCGAGTGAATCAAGCATCTGTTTCGTGGTTCCTCAGAAAGAGGCCCAAGGGGCCCGCGAGGCTCTGGAGCGCGCCTTTAAGTATGAAATTGAGTTTCGGCTGATTGATGAGATCAAGATCAAGAGGGATCAGTGTGTGATAGCGATCGTGGGGCTTGGAATGAGTGGTACCCATGGGATTGCGGCGCGCGCGTTTCAGTGCATCCATCACAAAGAAATCAATGTTAATGCTATTGCTCAAGGTTCGTCAGAGCTGAACATTTCTGTGGTTATCGAAGAGAATCAAATGGGGCCAGCTTTACGAGCGCTTCACCGGGAATATCGTCTCAATCGGATCAAGGCACTTCATCAACGAGACAGCGGCGAAGTTAACCTTCTTATTCATGGTTTTGGCCAAATCGGTCAGACATTAGTTCGACAAATTGAAGGGCAAAAAGATTACTTCCGCGATAAAATCAAGATCAAAACGCCCATCGTTTCCTTGATTGATTCCTCAGCCTGTCTGTTTAATGATCACGGTTTTTCTAGTGAAGAGCTTAGCAACGTGCTCAAACTGAAGGAGGCAGGAAAGAAAATCAACGCACTCGATGGCGCACAGTCATTGAAGTTTTTGCGCAAGCATCTTGAGGAAACAACTTATCACAAAGGAGTTTTTGTAGATCTTACGGCAGCAGAGACGGATGAATTGATTCGTGAGGCTCTCCATCATAACCTCCATGTGGTCGTCGCCAACAAAAAGCCTCTATCGATTCCTTACGAAAGGTACCAAGCTCTATTTGATCTTGCCCATGAAAAAGGGCTCTTTATTCGCTACGAAGCCACCGTTGGTGCAGGCCTGCCAGTGCTCGATACCTTGGAAAAGCTATCTGAAGCTGGCGATGATGTCTATGAAATATTAGGTTGCTTGTCGGGGACCTTGGGCTACCTGATGACTCAGATGGAGGATGGTGCTCTATTTTCTGAAGCGGTACGTATTGCTTATGAAAAAGGTTATACAGAGCCAGACCCAAGAGATGATCTTTCTGGAATGGATGTGGCGCGGAAAGCACTTATTCTGGCAAGAACGCTAGATATCCGTATTAATATGGAAGACATCCAGCTTGAGTCCCTCTATCCTGAGCATCTATCTCACGATGACCCGCAAATTTTTATTGAGTCCCTCAAGGAAATTGATGACGAAGTTTGTAAAAAGATAGCTACGGCTAAAGCAGAAGGAAAAGTCCTTCGTTATGTGGCTCGTCTGAGTCGGGAAGAGGTTTCCGTAGGCGTCGAAGCTGTGGATGCCCAGTCGCCCCTTGGCAGACTACGGGGTACGGCAAATCAAGTTTCAATCCGTACCCGAAGGTACAATGGAAATCCACTCATTGTAACCGGGCCAGGTGCTGGGGCAGACGTGACCGCAGCGGGAGTTCTGAACGATGTGATCGCCATTGCTGCGAGCCAGGAAAGGGGTTACTAATGGTCAAGGTTTTTTCTCCGGGCAGCATTGGCAATGTCGGGCCAGGATTTGATGTATTAGGGCTTGCGGTAGCTGAGCTTGGTGACACTGTATCCATGGAATGGGGCGAGAACGAAACGAGAGTTAATATTACCGGTCGAGATGCAGATCTTATTCCAACTGACCCCAGCGAAAATACTGTTACCCTGGCTGCCCAAGCATACCTTGCGAGAGAAGGTTTTCGACGGGCCTTGGATGTTCATATCGAGCGAGCCTTACCATCCTCTGGTGGTTTAGGGGCAAGTGCAGCCTCAAGTGTGGCTGGTGCCATGGCAGCTGCTGCTCTTCTAGGGAAAGAAGATGACCATCAAGGTGTGGTTGAGGCGGCTTTAACTGCTGAAACTCACGTAGCTGGGCGACATCTCGATAATATTGCTCCCAGCGTTTATGGTGGTTTGACTCTTGTGCAGAGCGTTGATCCTATTCGCATTCACCAAGTTGCCGTTGGATGTCAACCAACTCTGTTATTGGTTACTCCCAATATTAAAATAAAAACCAAAGACTCTCGTTCTGTATTGCCAGAAAAACTTATACAATCCGATTGGGTTCGGCAGATGGCCAACACTTGTACCTTAGTCAACGGCTTCTCCCGCGGTGATTTTGATATGATTAAACATGGTCTTGAAGATGGCTATGGAGAACGCTATCGCTCACCATTGATTCCTGGTTTTGATGAGGCGAAAGACGTTTGCATGGAGTTAGGTGCTTTAGGGTTCTCGATTAGTGGTGCTGGGCCTACATGCTTTGCCTTCTTTGAGCGAAGGGATGATGCTGAAAAAGCGAAAGAACCACTTCACCATGTATTTGGTGATTGTACTGTTTTTATTGGCTCGATTGCAGCTGAGGGAGCGAAAGTGTTATGAATGAAGTACTAAGATGTATCGAGTGTCAACAAGAATACTCTATCGACAGAATTCGCTATAGTTGCGATTGCGGTGGATTGCTCGCCGTGGAGCGCCCTTTGGAGAAGCTAAAAGAGCTTCAAACAAGCCTCTTTGATCAACGATGTTTAAGCCAGAAAGATGTGGATGTCAGTGGGGTTTGGCGTTTTCGCGAGGGGATCTTATCGATTCCTGAAAGTGAGATTGTTACTCACCCAGAGGGCAATACCAGGCTCTATCGCCGGAAAGCTCTTGCGCATTGGTCTGGAATCGATGACATTGCTTTTAAGCATGAGGGTGAAAATCCCACGGGTTCGTTCAAAGATCGCGGCATGACGCTCGCTGTAACTCAGGCGAAGAGGCTTGGAGCGAATGTCGTCGCTTGCGCCTCCACTGGTAACACCAGCGCAGCTTTAGCAGCTTATGCAGCTCAAGCAGGATTGAAATCCGTTGTTTTTCTCCCTGACGGTAAAGTTGCGATGGGCAAGCTGGCCCAAGCTTTGGGATACGGAGCACAGTGTCTCGCCATTACCGGCAGCTTTGATGTTGCCATGGCAATGGTAAAGGACTTAGCTGAGCGTGGGGATGTCTATCTCGTAAATTCTCTCAATCCGTTTCGCTTAGAAGGGCAGAAATCAATTATATGGGAGATTCTACAGAATCTTTCCTGGCAAGCTCCAGATTGGATTGTGGTACCGGGTGGCAACTTGGGTAATACAAGTGCATTCGGTAAGGCGCTTCGGGAGGCCTATGATGCTGGTTGGATCAGTAAACTGCCACGGATTGCGAGTATTCAGGCTGAGGGAGCGAACCCGTTCTATAAGTCCTATCAGCAAGGTTTGCGGAGTCTTGATGCTATGGAACCGGAAACTGTGGCGACGGCCATTCGAATTGGCAACCCTGTGAATTTCCACAAGGCGAAACGTGTGATCAAAGATCTCAATGGGGTTGTAGAACAAGTGACTGACCAGGAGATCATAGCAGCAAAGCTAGTGATCGATCGCCAAGGTATTGGTTGTGAGCCCGCCAGTGCGTGCTCTTTAGCAGGCGCCAAAAAACTGAGAGATCAGGGAATCATCAAGGCCCATGAATCTGTCGTTGGTATCCTCACAGGGCATATGCTCAAGGACACCGATGCTGTGTTACAACATAGCGGCCGAGAGTTGGAGCCTATAAGGGCAAATCTTGAAGAAATCTCCAAGAAGATTTTAAACTGAGGAATTGAAAGCAACCTTTGCAAAGGTTGCTTGATTATGCTGGCTCGATCTTATCTAGAATGGCGTTAACGAACTTACCAGAGTCACGAGTTCCGTATTTTTTGGCAAGTTCAATAGCCTCGTTGATGGCTACTTTCCGCGGAGCTTTGGTCTTTGTCAGTTCGTAGGCAGCAACTCTTAGGACACAACGATCTGTTGTCGGCATCCTCGCCATCGTCCAATTCGTCGAATGCTTTTCGATGGTCTCATTGAGGTAGACAAGATTATTAAAAACACCTTCGACGAAGTTGCGAATCAATGGCACGATCTGACCATCGAGCTTGAAGTTGTCGATGAAGGTTTGAAAGTGCCCATCGGAAAAGTGGAACAGCTTTTCTGTTTCGCACTGATATAGAAATTGCACAGCCCAATCACGGGCTAAGGAATTAGGGTGAATCTGCTTATCTGTCAATTCTTACTCCACTCTTCAACTGTCTTGAGGGTCTGAATCATTTGAAGAGCTGTTTGTGCTGCTTCAGACCCTTTATTACCCAGTTTTAGGCCGGCGCGATTAAGGGCTTGCTCCACAGTATCTGTGGTTAAAACACCGAAGATCACTGGCACCTCAGTTTCAACGCTGACATTCATAATTCCAGATGCTGCTGGTCCAGCTACATAGTCGAAGTGAGCTGTGTTACCGCGAATCACAGCTCCAAGGCAGATGACCGCATCAAAGCCTTTGCTGCGAGCAGCCTTGGCAGCGACTACCGGAATCTCGAAGGCCCCTGGCACCCAGGTTGTGAATATTTGGTTATCTTGGAGACCGCCGTCTTTAAGAGTTTGTACGGCGCCATCCACTAATGAGCGGGTTACCAATTCATTAAAACGAGCTGCAACGATGAGAACTTTTTCAGCCATGAAAACCCTCTATTTATAAGAAAAAACGTTGGTTTCAACAATCTCAAGACCAAACCCTGAAAGCCCTTTCAAGGCCATCGGGGATGTGGTGTGGATGCGCATCTTAGAAACCCCCAGAGACCTAAGAATTTGCGCTCCGGTCCCATGAAGGCGAACATCAACTCCCGGAGCTTTTTTATTTGCTTTTGACTCTTTTGGTTTCTTTTGGAAGTCAGAAATCAGTTCTTCGAATTCAGGGACCAATGACTGCTCGGATCGAGTCAGATAAATAAGAATGCCACGATCCACTTGCTTGAGCATATCCAAACCATAAGCCAGTCGTTTGCCGGAACCCGCGTCTCGCGATCCAATAGCGTCACATAAGTTCTTTTGGCCATGAACCCGAACATCAACCACGTGATTTTCGAAGCCGTCGCCTTTGAGTATGGCTAGGTGCTCCGAGCGATCGACGAGATTGCGAAACAAAACCCCTGTAAAGGGACCAGCGTCCGTTAGAATTTCTTGGCGTTCGACCTCTTCAACCATAGTTTCTTTAAGAAGTCGGTACTGAATGAGATCTGCGATCGCGATGATCGGAATATTGTGCTCTTTGGCGAAGGTTTCGAGGTCGGACATTCGAGCCATTGTGCCATCGTCATTCATGATCTCGCAGATCACGCCGGCACCTTTATAGCCTGCCATCTTTGCGATGTCTACCGAGCCTTCAGTATGCCCGGCACGCTCAAGAACGCCTCCTGGTCTGGCCTTGAGAGGGAAAATATGTCCTGGTACAACAATGTCTTCAGGTTTTGCGCCGTTTGCAATGGCGACTTGGATGGTGTGGGCGCGATCTGCGGCCGAAATACCAGTGGTCACTCCATCACGAGCTTCGATGCTCACAGTAAATGCCGTGCCTTGCGTGGGTAGGCGCTTGGTGCTGTCTTCCATCATGGGGAGCTTAAGGGCATCAACTAGCTCAGGTTCGAGCGTTAGGCAGATAAGGCCTCGTGCGTACTTAGCGAGAAAATTAATTTGTTCTGGAGTCACGCATTCTGCTGCTAGGACGAGGTCTCCCTCATTTTCGCGGTCTTCATCGTCGACCATGATCACCATTCGACCATTGCGAATGGCTTCGATAGCCTCACCAACTCGGTTTAACATTCGATCCTGTTCCGCCCCTGTATTCATAGAAACCCCATAATATTAGGTGGTTGCCCTGCAGCAATGTCAAAGAACTCCTCACGACGCCAAGAAGATAGCAACCTAATATATCTAGGCCAAACTAGCAAGCTATTCATCGGACTACAGCGGGAAACTTAAATGCTACAAAAGCGTTTACATCTTAGTTTGGCTGGAACTTACTTAATCTTTCCATGAACTTGGAGATCATATCCACCTCAACATTCAGCTGCCAGCCGACAGGAAGCTCCGCGAAGGTGGTTTCTTCGATGGTGGCAGGGATAAGCATCAGGTGGATCAGGCTGTGAGCCGATTCATCTTTCAGTTCATTGACTGTTAAGCTAACTCCATCGAGACAAATTGATCCTTTTGGAATCACGTAACGGCTCAAGGAGTGGTTCAAGCTAATGACTACTTCCCAGCCATCGCTTTGTTTGTCAATGGATTCTATGGTGGCTTTGCCGTCTACATGCCCAGAAACCAAATGTCCTCCCAAACGGTCGCCAATCTGCATGGCTCGTTCGAGGTTCACCCGTTTACGAGGGGCCAAAGCGCCCAGGTTGGTCACACTTAAAGTCTCTCGGGAAACATCGAATGAATAACCGTCATCGAAGATCTCTGTTACCGTGAGGCAGCAGCCATTGACTGCGATGCTATCTCCGAACTTGGCATCGAACTGCTTGGGATTCAGCCCTTCGACCACAAAGCGAGAAATTCCCTCGTGATCGTGAATAGATTTGATACGACCCGTAGTCTCGACTAGTCCAGTAAACATTATGTGAGTTCCCTAACGTCCTTGAGATCTTTAAGCTCGCGCAAAAATTCCTCAGGATCTTTGAAGTCTTTATAGATGGAGGCGAAGCGAACATATGCCACATGATCGGTTTGGCGAAGTTTTTTCATCACCAAGTCACCAATTTTTTGGCTCGTGACCGTTCGCTCGCCGTTACCGCGAAGGTGGGCCTCGATACCTGCAACCATCGACTCGATCTGATCGATGGAAATGTTGCGCTTTCGACAAGCCATAGAAAGGGCGCTGATGATTTTTTCGCGATTGAAAACATCGAAGGTGCCATCTCGCTTTTTCACCTGAAGAGTTAGCTCTTCTTGCTTCTCATAAGTGGTAAAGCGATGGTGACACTTGGTGCAAACGCGCCGACGGCGCACACTGCGCCCTTCGTTGCTGATGCGGCTTTCTAGGACCTTGGTATCGCGTTGGTCACACTTCGGGCATTTCACTTGACTTGGCTCCAACCCGGATAAAGTGGGAATCGAGCCGTCAGTGCCTCAACCTCTTTGTGAATTTTTGCCAGTTCGTCATCCTGACCTACGTGATCGAAGGCCCGTCGAATCCAAACAGCAATCTGCTTCATCTCTTCAGGTCCCATGCCACGCGTGGTGAGTGCTGCTGTTCCCAAGCGGATACCGCTGGTAACGAAGGGACTGCGAGTCTCGCGAGGCACTGTGTTCTTATTTACTGTGATATGGCTTTTGCCAAGTGCTTCTTCCAAGTCTTTTCCGCTGACTTCTGTGCTGGAAAGGTCGAGCAAGACGAGGTGATTCTCGGTGCCGTTGGAAACTATACGAAGGCCGGTTTCCATCAGTCCTTCGGCCAGCGCTTTTGCATTGGCTTTGACACTTTGCTGATAATCTTTGAAGCTTGGCTCAAGGGCTTCTTTGAAGGCTACAGCCTTGGCTGCAATCACATGCTCAAGAGGTCCGCCTTGAGTTCCAGGAAAAACCGCCTTATTAATCTTTAAGGACTCATCATTCCATAGGAGAAGGCCGCCCCTTGGTCCACGGAGGGTCTTGTGAGTCGTTGTTGAAACGACATGGGCGAATGGCACTGGGTTTTGGTGTTCACCGGCAGCGACAAGCCCTGCAATATGAGCCATGTCCACAAAGAGATAGGCACCAACTTTGTCGGCGATCTGCCTAAAGCGGGCGAAATCGATCTCTCTCGGGTAAGCACTTGCTCCAGCGATAATCATTTTGGGTTTGACTTCCGTGGCAATTCGCTCCACTTCGTCGTAGTCAAGGAGTTCCGACTCGGGGCTTACACCATAGAAGTGGGATTCATAATTGATTCCCGAGAAGTTTACCTTGGAGCCATGAGTGAGGTGTCCCCCATGGGATAGGTCCATGCCTAATACTCGATCGCCAGGGCTGAGAAGGGCTAGATAAACCGCAGCATTCGCCTGAGCACCGGAGTGAGGCTGTACGTTTGCAAACTTGGCTCCGAATATTTCCTTGGCACGATCGATGGCAATCTGCTCGATGCCATCGACTTTGGAACAACCGCCATAATAGCGCTTACCAGGAAGGCCTTCGGCGTATTTATTGGTGAGGATGCTGCCCGCAGCCGCAACCACGCGAGGGGACGCAAAGTTCTCAGACGCGATCAGCTCCAAACCAGTTTCCTGTCGCTCTAACTCTTGCTCGATGAGGTCGAAAACCAAAGGATCGTAATCCGATAGTTGTTGCCAGGGTTTGCTCATGACGATGTCCCTTGTTTTATTGAGTTTCTAGTGCCGAGATTTTATCGAGCCGACGCTGGTGGCGGCTGCCTTCAAACGAGGCTTCAAGCCAGATTTGAACCAGATCAAGGGCTCTATGATGATTTAATACTCTTTCCCCAAGGCAAAGAACATTAGAATTATTGTGGAGGCGTGACATTTTGGCCGTAAAATCATCCCAAACGAGAGTTGCACGAATACCGGCGACCTTATTTGCTGCTATTGACATGCCAATACCTGTGCCGCAAATTAGGATGCCTCGCTCGCATTTGCCGGCGGCTACATCTTTGGCTAGTTTTTCTGCATAATCTGGGTAGTCAACTGAGGTGGCGTCATCTCTTGCTACGCCATAATCTTGAACTTCGATATTTTGTGAGTCTAGAAACTCGACCACGAGATGTTTCAGTTCTCGCCCTCCGTGGTCCGAGGCGATTCCGATTTTCATACCCATATGTGTTGCGCCTTATCCACCCTAGATAGACAATCGACTCAGGCAAGAGAGGGGGGACTCATTGCCCCAGGCTCAACCGGAAACGACTTGGGTGATAAGAAAGTAGAAGTGGGCTCCCGCTTCCGCAGCACTTCAGCATTTCCGGAGGAGTCCTAAGCTAGGTCTTGCGTTTTTTTCACGTAAGACACTGCATCTTCAACGGTACGGATGCCTTCAGCTTCTTCATCTGGGATGTCGATGCCAAATGCTTCTTCCATAGCCATCACAAGTTCAACGATATCTAGGGAATCAGCACCTAGATCTTCAATGAATTTTGCTTTACCAACAACTGCTGCTTCTTCAACACCAAGTTGGTTCACGACGATTTGCTTAAGTTTTCCTTCGATATCTGCGGACATGCTAAAACCTCCAAAGTGGCATATGTAAGCCTAATGTTAGACTAAAAAAACAAAATCTAGGGTGGAATGCAAGAAAATATTGCAGGGTAAGACGCATATAGGCTTTCGGTAAATATGAGTGAATTTGTAATCAAGGTAGCTTTAAAAAAGCGATTTTTGCAAGTTAATTTACTGTATGTAGGCTTTCTGGTAGGTACAATTGGTGGGATACGATGGTAGGAGTGAACTTTTGACAGATTTTAACGCATCTCTAGTGGTGGCATCCGATATCCATCTGCATTCTGCCTATGATGAAAAGGGTCGTCTGCTTCTAAAGGCTCTGAGGCAAGTTGCTGAAGGGAATGTCGAGTACTTTGTTTTCCTTGGGGATATTTTTGATTTCTGCCTTGGCAGTCATCCCTATTTTCAGAGGCGGTTTGAAGCTATTGGAGCGGCTTTGGAGGCCGTGGCTGCTTCTGGAACCCGTGTGATCTACCTTGAAGGCAATCATGAGTTTCGGATTAAGGATTTCGGCTGGGAAGGAGTAGAGTTTTACCCTTCTGGAGAAGCTGAGCTTGAAATTAGCACCGGAGAACGGTTCAAAATGGCTCATGGCGATATGATATATTCCCACGAACGGTATAAGAAATTCCGAAAGGTTGTGAAGTCACAATGGCTTACTGGTGCGGCTCGTCTAGTGCCCGGTCCCCTCATGAACTGGTTGGCCACTCGGGGAGCTCATATCTCGCGCTCTCAAGATGAATATCGAACGATCAATCACGACGCAATACTGGGTGCGGTCTACTCATGGCTCGAAACCACAGCCCACGACTACGGTTTGTTTGGGCACTTCCATGTGCCTTATGCAGAATCCCGTCGCGACGGGCGAAAGGGTGGTGTCTTTAGTGTGGACTGCTGGGATAAGCCCAACTTTTTGGTGTTTCGGGAAGGGGCCTTTCATAGGTGGCTGCCTCAAGAAGCCAGTAAGCGGCCACAGCTTATGCCGGCCAAACCACTTCTTGCCGGTAACCAAGGCTAGGATGCAGCGTTGCTTGCTTCGGGTGACTCTCCATGGTCGACGAGGATGTAGCAAGTTTTTGCGTTAGGATCATTTCTCACTTGGAATCCCAGCTCATTCAAGTCGATCTTTTCCAGGTCAATAGACTGCGAAGGCAAAGCTTCGAAGACCTCGCTTTGCACCGCTAAAATATCAGCCGAAAGATGTCTTGATTTGCCAAGCTTCATGGCAAACTCCTCGTAGCGTGTGGCGAGGATGAGTGCCTCTCCAAAAAGATCGTAGTCCACTGGTTCACTGCTTGGAAAAAAACTCAACACGTCCCCCTTGGCAAGCCCGGCGGTGCAAAAACTAATGCCTTCGAGGGAAAACCGCTGGCGGCACCTTTGGAATATTTTTATCATATCCTTGGCAAGTAAGATGGCTTCTTTCTCGGGTCCTCCTGCTGATTGATCAGGTGCTAAAAAAGGAAAGTTTACGGTACACAGAAAGCCGTCACCCATCTCTTTGACCCTATGAGCGCTGGCTTGCAAGGGATCTGCACGATAGCCTTGACTGATCCTGTCATTGAACTGTGAGAATAGCTCTCTAAAGAAGCGAAAGGCCAAGCTGGGGTCGATCTCAGAACTAGCGACAGCATCAAAGGAGAGAGCAATAGCCTTGCCAGTGCCGCACGGCATTGTTGATTCAAGTTGGTTTCCTTGCTCCATCTGCTGGATCTGATGGGGGTAAAAAACTTTTTGCAGTTGTTGGTAGGAGTGATTCTTTGCAGCTAGTGCAGAAAGCTCAGTTTGTCTGGCTTTGATACTCATAGCAAATGAGAAAATACAGGTTTCTAAAACGATACCAATAAATGGAGACCAAGCGAGGACCGCTAGGGATTCATAGTTCACCATCATGGAAAGGCCAATAGAGACAGCGAGTACTAGCCATCCAGCAAGTAGGTGTATGGCTACTTTTTCACCCTGTCTTAATCTGTAAAGGGATGTGAAGATGGCAAATCCTACACAGGAAGATACAGATAGAACCAAACTAGATACAGCTATTAGATGAAAAACATTACCTATGATAGCGAGGCAGCTGACTAAGATAAGGAGCCATTGTGCTCGACGCAGTTTGCGATGGTTAGAATCTAACAGAAGATCTCCCACCATGAATAAAAGAAAAATGCCGCTGCCACCGCTCGCGAGCATGATTAGTGGATGGATGAAGTAGACGTACCCTGCGGAATGGATCAACACAGCTAAAAGGCTAATCGCGTAGGTGCAGTAATAAAGAAAGTAGCCATGGCGAAAGCTTAGGTACATACCTAGATTATAGATAATCATGATCGCAATGATCCCAAAGCCTATGCCTTCAATCAAGTTGTCTTGGTTGGCGCTAACGATCCAAGCATCTTGAGAGTATATCTGAGGGTTGATGCGAGGGGTGGGATAACCTCCAGGGTCGAGCCATAGCTCAATATGAGCAGGTAGGTCCTGATCAGAGATACTATAGGAGTCGTAGCGATAATCCAGCCGAGGTAATTCGTAGCGTTCCCCTTTGTTTGGCGTGAGAAAGGCCTGTGTCGACTTCCACGGAAAGGGGATAACAAGTACGTAATTCCTTGGGGTAGGATCGGTGTCCGATAGGGTTGCTGAATACTTTAAGATACTTGAGGAATCTAGGCTAGAATATTTGGAAGAGTATCTGTCAATGTAGAAGCTTTTGAAGCTCAGAGGAGACAGGTGACTCTGAGCCACATCGTAGTTGCCAGCTTCTTTATAGTCTATGCCTCGACCATCATTCGATGATGATGGGGTTGGTAAAGCTAAGGCAAATATCGATACTATGAGCCAGCGACTGTGCTTGAGCATAGAGAAACCACGTTTCACAAATTAAAATTCTCATCGGATGAATAGGTTAAGACTTTATCAACGGCGAAAATTTCGTGGTGGTAAGAGTTCTTGACATGAAACAACGGAGGCCTTGAAAGACCTCCGTTGTGAGTTGAGTCTACTTGCTTTTTTTCTTACTGAAGCTTTGCCTGCTCAGCCTTCAAGTAATCGATAAGAGTATCGATCTGCTGATCAGTTAAAGCCTTGAAGCGACGAGGAGGCATGGTTAAGATATGCTCACCTTTGTGAAGCTTCTTCACTTCGCCAGTCTTCTCATCCATGAATTTGATGCCTTCTTGAGCAAGGCGCTCTTCGGAGTAACCTAACTTCAATCGTTCGATTGCTGTGTTGATTTCAGCAACTGCATCGACATCTGGTCTTGCAACCATATTCTGGAAGTTTACGTCGAATCGTGATCGAGAGATGTTTTGATCTAGCTTTCCATTGTGACACTGGAAACAAGCTTGGATAAGCATCGTCTCAGGAGGTGTTCCTGCGCGAACTGCGAAGCCCATGTCTGCGCGTTGTTTTTGGTCTGTACGGAATGCGTTACGGTGATCTTCGAACTGCTCCATGGTTACTAAACCAGCTCGGAAGTCTTGCATCTGCTTCGTGTATTTGTCTAGAAGTGCAGGCTCGGTAACTTTCACATCGTGATACGGGATGGGAATGATGTTACGGCCATCAGCAGATACACCTGTTGAAGCGAGTTGGAAAAGATCTTCCCAAACCTGACTCTCTCCGGGAACGGTGTTGTCTGCAGGCTGTGCGTTGTTTTGTGCTGTAACTTCGTCAAGGATGTCTTGAGTTTGAAATTCGATCTCTTCGATCTGCGCTTCGGTGAAACCGTTAGCATCCATCAAACGCTCAAGTTCGTTCGGATCCGATGCAGAGATAGAGCTTGCAGGAACACCGCCGTAAGCGTCTTCGGTGCCGTGAGCTGCAAAGTAATCATCAAGAAGGACGGTACCGTTGTTTCGGTTGTCACGCATCCAGTGAACCCACGGGTTCCGAAGCTCTTGCATACGACCGAACTTTTGAGTGCCGATACCTTCTGGCTGGTGGCAGTGACGACAGTCGATGATAGTATTCTTTAGATCTTCATCCTGATAAAGAGTGAACTCAACCCAGTTGCTTTCAACAGCAGAAGTCAAAAGCTCACCAGCGTTACAGCCACCGTCTCTGAAGTTACAAGCTTGCTTGAAGCCAACAAGGAATAATGAAACGTCTTTAATGGTTGGTTGACCATTGGAGTCGTTCAACATTGCCGGAGTGCCATCTTCGTTTTGGTTAACAACGATGATTTCAGCAAACTGCTCACCACGAACAAAGCCCATCGCAACAAATGCTTGGGCAGATCGAGCGTCGCCGCCGTTCTGGTCATTAAATAAGATAACTCGTGGGTTGATTGCTGATACAAACTGGCCAACAAGTGAACTTGAATGACCCTGCATCGCGAAACCAGGAATGGGAGCCTGTCCAATTTGTCCCTGGTTCATGTTCGGGGGAATCACAACGTTCAGAGCTTCCTGAAGCTCGATGATGCTCTTAGGTCGTACTTTCTCAACACAAAATTTTTGTAAGACGATATTACGCTTGTCTTTGTTGCGTTCACAAACGATCGCCATCTGCTCTTCACCTTCTTTAAGGTCGGCAGCATGAACGATTTCTTCGTCTCCAACAGCTTTCTGAATAAGCTTAAGCTCTTCAACTTCTGGCGTCTCAGCTACCTGATCGGCGCCTGTTTGTTCGCTTGCCTGTTCAGCAGTTGCTGAATCAGCTTTCTTTGCTGGTGAGAAAATATTTGACTTGGTACAACTAACACATAGCACTAGCGCGATGGCGCTAGCCAACTTCGACTGACTCATTACTGTCCCCTCTAAAAATGCAGTAAACCCCTTTTGATGCCCTATCGGCAGATTGAGATAAAAACTTTAGGAATTCATAAGCAGAGGCCTGATTGAGCCTAATTTTAGATACTTATGGCAAGCTCGCTGAACTGCGACGACAAACTCGAAACTTGGATAAGTTGCGATCAATAAAGGATTTAGCAGTTAATGGTTCTGGTAAAGCAAAGGAGGGTAACGGAAAAGTTTTTGGTGAATATTTTTTGTATTAATATTAGGATCATATTGAAAATCACTGTTTCTAGGAGGAGCAGAAGTATGGCCTATGGGAATCTAGAATCGCAGCCTAGCCATGCCACCTAAGAACAGATGGCCATAAGTTAGGGAGCCACTATCAACCGTAAAATCCGTTGATTCGTAGCGGAACAAGCCACCCCATTCCCAATCATCGGGTTGATCTTTGAGAATTGCTAGAGCCTGGAGCTCGTAGCCAAATGCTCCTGAAATGGATGCAGTGGTTCCAGAAAGCCCAGCTTGACCGAATGCTAACAATTTTAGTTTCATAGCTAACTCGCCTTCAATTGTTTGGCTTGATTCAACAAGATGGTGGCGACCATAGGCCTTGATAAGCCCCCCAAGAATGAGCGCATCGTAGCCTCCATACGAAGACCCAGAGGCTTGTGTCGTTTCTAGTTCAACAAGCGCTCCGTAAGCGATGCCATCAACCTCCTGAAATACTAGACCAGGCTGAGGGGATTGTACGGTGTATTCAGCAGAAAGTCCCAGGCCGAAGAAGCCACCGTCGCCAGTTTCGCCAAATCCAAGGCTAGACCCTAGACGAAGTTCGTGCCCCTTCTCGACAGGAATATGCCCCCAGGCTTCTAAGTGATTGACCAACCAAAATGGGAATTTTGCAGAACTAGAACTTGTGCCAGTGGCTGACCATAGATTTAATCCAGCTATGGCATGAAAGCTAGAAAATTGATTTTGGAAAAAGTTGTGGACATTTGCCAAAAAACCGGGCCCATCATCAACGGGTTCCGGAGTCGGTTCCATCGGAGGCTCATCGTCTTCCGTCTCGGTTTCTTCAGGAGGCGCAGGAGGTTCTTGGGCTGCTGGCGGTGGAGTAGGATCTGGTTTGAGAGCAACGATGATTTGATCTTCAGGACTGGGTATCTTTGTAGGAGCTTTGAGGTCTGCAATACGGGCTTGGTTGCTGATAGGAAGTGGAGGCGATTCCTCATCCATTTGTGCAAATAAGCGCCTGGAATTGATATGAGTGATCTTTGCTGACGAACTATTTTTTATGGCTCCTTCAAAAGCCAGGCTAGTAAGCCTAGCTATGGCTGAATAGTCTTTGCTATCGATAACTTTGGCACGTCCGAGATATTTATAGTCATAGTTTAACCATGCGCCATTTGCGGGATGTATTTGTGTGATTTGAACGTCATAGAACTGAAGTTCATCACCTTCAAATAGGTTTTGATTCTTGCCGCCGGAAAGGGTGATGAATGAGCCCTGAACAGATGTGACAAATACATCGATCGGATACCGATTGAGAAGGCGAAACACTAGCTTTTTAAGGCGGAGTTGTAGCTGCCTCTCTGATTGAGTCAAAATCCAAGATTTCAAAATCCTTTCGGATTCTACGAGGTAGTTGTTAAGTTGAGGACTTAACAATCGTACGGTCATGATCACAAGATCAGATTGCTCGTCCACATTTAAAGAAAGATAGCCATCAAGTTCGAACTCATCCACTAGGAGCTTGCGACCATTGGGGGTCGCCCAGTTATTTTCAACAATGGTATCGTTAATTTGCTGGAAACGTTTGGCGCTGCGAACAATGGGAGAAAATGCTGTTTCACTAAGAGCTTTAAACTTAGCGAGAGGTGAAATCATAGATGGCGACGATTGCCACTGGACTGGAATCACACCCACATTTCGGATGGCAGGCACGAGGCCGCCGTTAGCCTGAAGCGACTGGCAAAGCAGTGCCACACCTAAGGCTATTAGGATCCGAAACCCGTGCCATGGTTGCGTCATAGTCCCTCAGTTAGATCTTTTCCACATTGTGATTAGAACCGTCGAATGAGACCCGTCGGGGTACATCTTCGATGATGGTTTCAATGTGAACAGGCCGTTGCCAAATCTTATAGAGGTTTTTCAAACACTCTAGGGTAAAGTCATGTTTAAGATCCACATCATCATACTGGTGCTGGAGAAGTAACTCATTACGGTTTTTGTAGTTTGCATCTTTGACCATAATAATAGGTTGGCCAAAATTAGTTAGCTGTTTAAGGAGTTGCTTCTTGATATCCCTAAAGTCTCTTCCAGAGATGACGTAGCGATTATTGCGCCGATCGTAGTCATATATAAAAAGCTTATGCTCATGACAAAAATCTTCGTCAAGAAAGGCGTCGATAAACGTGATATCATTGTGTATCCGACGAACTTCGAAGAGCTTTTCCTTGCCCAAACCGGCCTGAGTGTCCCAGGAGGCTCTTTTCTTTGGATCATCACAGTCCAGATACTCAAGGCCGAATTGCCCTTTATCCCAGCGCCTCTCGATATGTCTCAAAAGTTCAATGCCAAGCTTGTAGGGATTCAGTTGGCCCGGAGCAGCAGCTACGATTCCTGAATGCTGATCGCAATAATCGATGATTTCAGCATCGGTGAGGGGGTGGAGTTCTGTCATCATTTTACTGTGCCAGTAAGAAGCCCAGCCCTCGTTGATAATTTTGGTTTGTCCTTGGGGGGCAAAGTAGTAAGCTTCGTCGCGAATGATGCCGAGGACCCGTCGCTGCCAATTGCTGAGAGGCGCGTATTCCATCAAAAACTTCAAGACATCCTTTTGAGGCTCTTCGGGGAAATTTTTCTTCTTCTGGAGTTCGTCCTCCTGCTTTTTCTTAAGTTCATCTAGAAACTCTTTTGGATTCACGTAGCTGTCCATGTACTTCTTGGATTGAAGCTTTTTCACAGGGTCAGCACGGTATTTTTCCTCATCTTCGTCCTCGTCTTTCTTGGGAGTGCTAAAGAAGGGAGAGTAGATATCAATAAGATTTTCAAGAGAAAGGCAGCAATCGACAAAGTCTTCGACAACATCGTGGCCAACATCCTCGATGTAACGGCGTATAGTCGATGCATGGTTTGCCATTTGATCCAGCATCTTGCGATTGGTCTTTTGGAACCAATAGTTATTCTTGAAGAAGTCGCAATGACCATAGACATGAGCAATAACTGTCTTTTGCGAAACCATGTTGTTGGCGCGTAGCAGATAAGCATAGCAAGGATCGTTATTGATGACCATTTCATAGATAACTGACAAACCGTAGGTATAGCTCTTTGCTAGACGTTCGTAATCCATTCCGAAGCGCCAGTGCGGATATCGGGTTGGGAAGCCTCCATAGGCAGCGATCTCGTTGAGCTGTTTATAGTCCACAAGTTCGAAAATCGTATCGAAGAAATTGAGACCATTTTCACGAGATGTCTCTGCGATGCTGATCGTGAGATCGAGTAGTTCGGGTGTGAGTTGCGTATTGAAACTCATAATTATCGCCCCTTACCCAAGAAGACCTTGAGTGCTTCCATAATCGCATCGCGGTCCTTGATCTGGGTTGTTGTGATCTTTTCGTTACTTTCTCCAAAATGCTTGTGCAAATCCCTTAGGAATTGACCAGAGCCATACCGCGACTCAACTTGACCATAGCAAAACATATTCGAAACTGGAATGAGGCTGGTTTCAAGAAGCTTCATACAGTCGGCGGTATCGTTGCCAGACCAATTATCCCCGTCGGAGAAATGAAATAGGTAGATATTCCATTCTGATGGGTTGAAGTTTTCTTCAATAAGCTTAAGCGCGAGCTTGTAAGCCGAGCTGATTAGAGTGCCGCCAGACTCTTTGGTTCGGTAAAAAGTATCCGCATCAACTTCTCGCGCAGTGGCATCATGAATGATGAACCGTCGTTCGAGCCCGTTGTATTGGGTGCTAAGCCAAGTATCTAGCCAGAAGGAGGTTAGGCGAACGATCTCTTTTTGTTCGTCACCCATGGACCCTGAAACATCCATCATATAGATGATGACGGCATTGGCAACTGGTTCGTTGTGAACATTGAAAGATCGAAACCGCTTATCATCCTTGATAGGCACTATCACTGGATCTTCGGGATCGTATAGTCCCATAGAAATAGTGCGCATCAAGGCTTGCTTATAAGTTCGCTTAAAGTGCCTAAGAGATTCAGGGCCCTGTTTTTGGATTCCTGTAAACTTATATTTTTTATCTTCAATCGTATCCTTGCCCTTATCTTCGATATTGGGCAATTCAAGCTCTTCACCAAGTATTTGTGCGAGTTCTTCTAAGGTAACATCCACTTCAAGACTATGCTGACCTTCTTGATCACCAGCCTCCCCTTCTCCTGGTTGGGGCTCACCTTGACCAACTGAATCGCCAACCTCGCCTTCACCTTGGCCCACGCCGCCCTGCTCTTTCGAGCCGAATTTAAACTTGGGTATATCGATTCTTGGCAGTGGGATGGTCACCTTCTTGTTGCCCTGACGGGCAACAAGATCGCCGCTTGAAATAAATCGTCTCAGTTCCTTTTTGATTTTGCCCCGGACGATCTTACGGAATCGATTGAGATCAGATTCCATTTTCATTGGCATAGTGATTCCTTAAGTATTTTAGTGTTATTTCTTGTCTTTCTTGACGATGTCGCCACGGGCGAAAACACTGGAAACGAAGCCAAGGGCATCGTTGGCACAGATTTCACAGTAGCCGTAGTTCTTGATCAAACGGTTCTTGACAACATCGATTTTGGCCTGAGCCTCCTTATCAACAACGTTAGAAACGAGGCTCGTCAGCTTGATAGTGTCCTTTTGGTCTTCAAAAAGCTTTAGCTCTAGAGCCTTGTGCAAACGTTCATTGGTGCGGAAGTCGAATGGCTTGCCTTCTAGAGCAAGTGCACCGATATAGTTCATGATTTCCCTGCGGAAGTCATCCTTGCGACTTTCGGCGATATCAATTTTCTCTTCAATTGAACGCATCAGTCTTTCATCAGGCTCCTCATTGTCTCCTGTGTAAGGATTCTTGACTTTTTCTTTCTGAGTGTAAGCCTTGACGTTATCAATGTAGTTGCCGCATAGCTTGTCGATGGCGCTTTCATCAGCTGAGATAGCTCTCTGGACTTCATGCTTGACGATGTCTTCATACTCCATCTTCACTAAAGATAGAAGTTCACGGTAGCGTTTCTTGGTATCTTCGTCTTTGATTAAAGAGTGAGTCTTTAATCCTGATTCAAGCTCATTCAGAATGATGAAGGGATTGATGCAGCCATTGCCTTTGTCAGTTACAAGAGAGTTGGATATTTTATCCTGTATATAACGTGGAGAGATCCCGTCCATACCTTCTCGGGTTGTCTCCTTACGAAGCTCCTTGATATTATCCTCTGTAAAGCCAGGAATGGACTTGCCATTGTAGAGCTTCATTTTCTGCATGATTGTCAAGTTAGCTTTTTTGGGATCTTCGAGTCTTGTTAAAATTGCCCACATGGCTGCCATTTCAATCGTATGGGGCGCGATGTGAATATGAGGTACCGTTTCAGCATTGAAATCCTTTTTGTAGATTTCAGTTTCCTTGTTAAGCCGAGTGATGTATGGAACATCGATTTTTACGGTACGATCTCTTAGGGCTTCCATGAATTCATTGTTCTGAAGCTTTCTATATTCGGGTTCATTAGTATGACCAATGATCACTTCGTCAATATCAGTTTGAGCAAACTTCTTGGGCTTGATCTTATGTTCCTGACTGGCCGTGAGAAGGTCATACAAGAACGCAACATCTAGCTTTAACACCTCGACAAATTCAATGATACCACGGTTGGCGACGTTGAATTCACCGTCGAAGTTAAATGCGCGAGGGTCGGAATCCGATCCATATTGGGCAATCTTACGATAGTTGATATCGCCCGTAAGCTCGGTGGAATCCTGGTTCTTCTCATCCTTTGGCTGGAAGGTTCCGATTCCCACACGATCTTGCTCAGAAAGAACCAAGCGCCGAATGCGAATATGGTTCTCAATAACTTTTTCCCAGTTGCCTTTGTACTCTTCCATCAATTTGTTGTAGACGTAACGACAAGCCGGGCAAAGATCTCCTTCAATATGAATAGATTCAGCGCGATCCCTATTCTTATTGAGAATCTCCAGCACGGAGCCACGACGCTCGTTTGGAATCAGGTGAAGAGGCTCTTCATGGATCGGACAAGGCATGTCGTTCTCCATCTTGAGTATTTCACCAATGTTGACCCAATCATAGGTATATAAAGCTCCTTCAGGAGTTCGACTGTACTCCTGGATGCCCTTTTTAAGGAGGCGAGCAATGGTCGACTTCGCGGAACCAACCGGTCCATGCAACAGAATGACCCGTTTTTCTGGTCCGTATCTTTGAGCTGCCGCCTTAAATACATTGACGAGTTTGGTGAGGTGAATGTCCAATCCGAAGATCGCATCTTTACCCATGTCTATGGGGTCGTCAAAGAACTTCCAATGATAGATCTCTTTCTTGTACTCCTCATACTTTTCAAAGCCGTAGGAGTAGATCATATCGTAAACCCGTTGGAAGGCTGTCCTCGCGATTCCAGGGTGCTCGATCACTTGATCGAGGTACTCTGAAAACGAGCCAGTCCAATGAAGTTGTTGGTACTGATCGTTAAATTCATGCTCATTAATTGTACTGATGATCTTGCTAGCGTCCATGCTCGCTCCTTCACGCCTATCTATATGTCACAGACGAAGAGACAGATTCGGTAAGAGATAGTTAAATTTACCCTTATACTAGAGAATATCTGGGATGCTAGAGGCTGTCAAAACTTTAGATCTGAGAAGACGATGAGAGCCCCCGTCTAGAGGGCTTGAAATGCAGTGATTGCAAGGGCGCTAGCTATTTGCAGCGTCGTAGGATTTTGAAAGGAACTCGTTGATAAACCCTTCGAGACCACCATCGAGAACATCATCAGGGCTATGATTTTCGAGATTCGTGCGATGATCCTTTACCATCTTATAGGGGTGCAGAACGTAACTTCGAATTTGGCTTCCCCAGCCAATTTCAGACTTGGCGCCTTCAGCTGCTTCTTGAGCTTTACGGCGCTCTTCCATTTCCATCTCATAAAGTTTAGATTTTAGGAGTTTCATACATTGATCGCGGTTTTGATGCTGAGAACGCTGGGTTTGGCACTGAACGACAATTCCGGTTGGAATATGAGTCATCCTTACGGCCGAATCGGTTTTGTTTATATGCTGGCCACCGGCGCCGCTGGCCCGGTAGGTATCGACTCGTATATCCCCCTCGTTGACTTCAATATCAATGTTGTCGTCGACAACAGGCGTAACAAATACCGAGGCAAATGACGTGTGTCGTCTGGCGTTTGAATCAAAAGGGCTAATGCGCACGAGGCGATGTACGCCAGATTCGGCTTTCAGCAAACCGAATGAAAATTCACCTGAAATTTGAAAGGTTGCGCTTTTAATACCGGCCTCATCGCCATCTTGGAGATCGAAAATTTCAGTTTTCCAGCCCTTGCGCTCAGCGTAGCGTAGGTACATGCGGAACAACATCGAGGCCCAGTCACAAGACTCGGTGCCACCAGCTCCAGCATTGAGCGTGACAACTGCATCATTGCCATCCATATCGCCACTCAACAGGCTTTCCACTTCGAGCTGATCGAGTTCTTCTTCGATGTAGTTCAGAAGAGATTCGGCTTCTTGAAGATATTCGTCTTCGCCCTCTGCTGCTAACTCTAAGGCTACCGACAGGTCGTCTCGACTTTGCGCCAATTTTTTGGCACGATTGAGCCCATTTTCTAGCATGCTTTTCTTTTTGAGTACGGGGGCGGAAACGTCAGGGTTTGTCCAGAAGTCGGGGCGGGATTCGATCTCGACTTCGATATCTTTAAGCTCCTTCTCCTTCTTTTCTACGTCAAAGAAACCTCCATACTTGATCGTACTTGCTGTGTGCAGATTTGGCTCTATCTTGCAGGGTTTCAAGGGACATGCATTACCTCTTTCGCTGTGTTGAGTTGACACTAAATTAGGCACCTAAGTATCATAGTAAATGGTGCCTGACCATATGATTCTAGGGGCCTTATGATCATACTCACCAAGCTCGACGACAACAAAATTCTGCTCAACCTTGAAACGGTTAAGTACTTAGAATCGGTACCTGATACCCTAATTTTTTTTATAAACGGCGATTCCGTGATGGTTAAAGAGTCTCTACAAGAGATCGAAAAGGCGATTATCCATCATCAGAGTCAGGTTCTTAGTGGCCCGGCTCCTTAGGGCGCTGAGTAATAATGAAGTATCTCTTGTTCTACATACTGATGTTAACTCCAGAGCTATTGTTTGCCCGGGGTAAGGCTCTCAAAGACCGCAGTATCGATGAAATTCTGAGTCAGTATATGATTGTCGGAGATTTTTCGGCAAAGGCATCCTTGCGGGATAACAGTCAAGAAATCTTCTGGCGGTATCCGATCAAGCTGGCTCGGGTGAACTTTCCGATTGCACTCATAGATCCCAATGACAAAGACTTCCCGAAAGAGTTTCCGAGAACGGATGGCCACGGTCGTGCGATCGAGCACCTTAATCGTGGACGAGTGCTATTTCTCAAAGGTGAGTATGAAGAAGCACGAAAAACCTGGTTGGGAGGCCGAGCGAGGTATGGAACATCCTACGATTATCACAGACGTAACGACTACTTTATCGCGAACTCGTTTCTTTTTGAGGCGATGGCGAGGTTGAAAAGCCATAATTATAATTATGACCATGAAGACGTTCGTGGGTGGTTTGTGAACGCTTCAACATTCTTTTCTTGGTCCTATGGAGTTAAGAAAGACATCCCGGATCCTGTGCTCGATCAGGTGGCACCAAAAGCTTTTTACAATCTTTCCGCGATTTACTTTACCTATGAGCGCTGGGCAGCGGCTTTTGGATCTGTGGATGACGGTTTTGCCTATTTGAGACGTACAGGTCGAAAGGAGTATCGCACGCAATTCAGACGAATGAAGGCCGAGCTATTTATTAGAAATCGTGACTACTTGAGTGCTGTGCAGCAGCTAGACATTGCCTTGAGGCAGGACCGCGATGTTGAACAAGCTGCCCTAATTTTTGCTCGGATTGGTGATATCTATTTTGATCTCAACAATTTCGAACTTGCTGAAGACATGTATAGCTTGGCGATTCGTCTGGACCATCGACGGGACAAAATTCGTCCTTGGCAGTTTATCCTAAGAGGGGAGTGCCTTTTCTGGCTCGGGAAATTTGATGAAGCCATAAAAATGATGAATTACGGGCTTGCGAGTCTCAGCTCAACAAAAGTTGTAAAGGACTTACCCTTTGAATTTCAAGCTTTGGCAAGCATTCGTATTGCTGATTCCTATCTTGCCTTAGGCAAGATAGAAGACGCGAAGCTCGCTTATTATCGTCATATTCGCGAGTTTCGTGCTCACGAAACGCTCCATGTGGCAAAGCTTCGCGAGGCTTGCCTAGAGCTACCCTTCTACCAAGGCAACAATATTGAACACTCACGAAAAGTACTGAATCAACTCAAGGAAGAAACAACGTTACCGATTGTGGCCCAAGAGTTGGTTTGGACTTGTGAAATGGCCTCCTATGCACAACATGATCGCAGTCCACAACTTGTAGAGCGAGTACGAAATTTTTATAGTCGTTACCCTCGATCAGAATTCCTAAAGAGTCTGGTCGAGCCGGTGAGAGATATCCAAGCTCGCAATATTGAAAGTTATTTCGATGCTGGTGACATTTATGGTGCAGTAGGATTTTTTGAACAAGGTCGTCGGACTCTTTTTCCTAAGGTGCCAGACAAGTACAAGAAGTCGCTATTCGAAGCTTATGTTGATATGAGCCGATCAGAACCAGCTAAAGAGTTTTATGATGGCTATAAAGCCCAGAATGATGCTCAGTTCATTCGCAAGGCTGTGATGCTTTCCGAGGTGACTCCACCGAATGGTAACGATAAGTGGGCGAATGAAAGTCAGCAAATCGGTGAGCAACTACAAAAGCGGGATTGGACAATTCCATTTACTAAGGGTACTCATCTCTATATCGACCGTATACTTTCTGCACCCGGTGGCCCAGATCACTACCTCTGGATCTATGACCTTGCCAGCACTTGGGTGGAGGAGAACTTTGGCGTGGCATGCGACATCATTTATCCCGTTTTGCAGCGGCTAGGAGATGAGCGGTCCCATTTCTCCGAAGCTACATTTAAGAATAAGTCGAAGGACTTTATAGCAACTTATCTAGAAGATATGCTGAAATATGAGACGTTCTGCGCCTATTCTGTTCTGGAGTTCGAGTTAGAACTATTTAAAAGTGATCCTACGATGCTGGGTAAGGCGTACTTGAATCGTGGCTACCTGCCAGTGAATAATGTTACAGCAGCTCTTTTCTATTCCCTTGCGGAAATGAACTATGATCAAGGGGATAAGGCCGTTGCCCGTGCTCTATGGCAAAAGATAGTGAAAGATGGTGATGATGCACTTCCCGAAGTTCGCTACGCCCGTAGTCGCCTTGATACAAGACGCACCGAGTTAGAAAAATTGTGGGAATAGAAAATTGTCTAAATATTGACTTCAATATCAATGATCTATTCTTGGACTAAGATTGCTCCAATCCTGAACAATCATCTTTTTGGTAAAGATCTTCAAGACTCAGCCGAAAATAAAACGAGACAGATAATCCACTAGAGGTTGTTCATGTATAAGCTAGTGAGAGATCCTTTCTTCATAGGTGGACTGGGATCCATTCCAGCAGTCGTAATAGCGATGGCTCCACTGGTTAGCTTTCAAAACTTTGTACTGCCACTTCTAGCCTTTCTTATGTGGGCATTGCTCATTTACAGCGCCTACATTTCGAGAAAAACAAGTGAGGCTTATGATGAAATATCACACGAAGAGATCGAAAGGCTAAAGGTTGAAGTAGAGCAAGCGAGGCGAAGCGACTCTGGAGATTTTGATCGAAAGATCGCCATTATCAAGCAAGGCCTTGAAAAGGAGTTTGAGGTAGAAAAAGCCTCGCTCGAAGCGAAGTTGAAAGAAACTGAAGTTGACAATAATAACTTGAGAGTTCAGATAACAGAGCGAAATAACGAGCTGGCCCAGCTTCGGGTTTCGTTGAATGAACTCAAGGAAGAGATGGCAAATCGAAAATACGGCTCCTTGCAGGGCATGGATGCCCATGTAGAAATTTCGACGATCAATGAACGGAAACGCGAGTTGGAATCACATCTAGCTGAAAGGGATGAGCACCTTGCAGCTCAAGAGAAACTGCTGAGGCATATTCTTGACCTAATTCCCCAGATTCACAACCAAATGACTGCTGTAATTGATCATACAGAAACCTCGGCCATTGAGATTGGTGACAAGGTTCGATACATCTACGAGAAAGCTCAGGAACATCTCGAAGAATCAAATGAAATTAATAAGCAGTTCTCGGGTAGTAGTGGGGGCGACGACGACGAAAGCCTCTCACTGTCTGGGGTGATTTCTGTAGCCCTAAAACTCTTGCAGGATATGACAGATATGCTTGAGGAAAATGGGCGTCTGAATCTTGACTATTCTCGCTCCATCGAAGCCATTTTAGAAAATACAGCAACGATTAATAAGATTACTGAAGATATCCAGTATATTTCCGACCAGACAAACCTTTTGGCATTGAATGCTGCAATTGAGGCGGCTCGTGCTGGTGAGCATGGACGAGGTTTTAGTGTCGTTGCCGAAGAAGTTCGAAAACTATCGGATCGTACCAATCAAGCCTCTAATGATATTACCCAGATTGTTGGTAAGGTTAACGACTCTGTCGAGGCCATTTCAAAGTCGCTTACTGACAATCGTCAAAAGACAGAGAGTAAGAAGCAAAGTGTCAATCAAGCAGTGAAATCCCTACTAGAAACCGCGCGCGAGTCCACAGAGGTTTTCTCAAAGCTAGTGGACTCTTCCGTAGTGTCCTCGGAAAGTGTTGCTCAGAATATCGATCAGATTATCCTAAGTCTTCAATTTCAGGATATTACACGGCAAGAAATCGAAGCCGCGATTGTACCCATTAAGAGAATCTCTAGTTTGGCGGAAGAGATGGTTTCAAAGCTCAACCTCATGGGCGAGGATCGTCAGGTATTCAAACAGGCGGCTGGCGCTGAGTTCGTGCGTTCCGAACCAGCTACGCCAGCAGCTCCAAGCCCAGCGGCAGCTCAACCAGCCCCTGCTGAAACCACTGCTCCTAAGGAACCCGCAAAACCTGCCGTAGAGTCAGCTAGCAAGAAGTCAGCGACAGGTGGTGAGGTTCTTGAATTTGATACTCCCGATGATACTGTTGAGCCAGCTCCTAGCCCCGCAGCGGCGCCTAAGGCTGAAGAAAAACCAGCCGCTGAAGAATCATCAACCGAAGAGGAAGAAGATAAGGAAGATCCAGCAAATCGAGGTGACGTTCTATTCTTCTAACAGCTACTATTCTTTGGGTGCAGACCACCGTGTTTCGAATATGAGGTACTCAGGCGACTTGCTCATGTCATCGATTGAGACAACAAAATAGTGTCTATGATTTTTATTCCCTTCTTCTAGTAGACTAGCCTCGCAAATTTCCGCATTCATAGGTCTAATTCTGTCTTTAATGATATCGAACACTTCCATGAACTTTTGTCTTCTAAAAACAGTCTCTAGGTTTGATAGGTAGCGGGATGTTTTTACTTGGTAGCAGTCCTTATCCCAAACTGCTTTCATCTTTTTATTCCAATAACTATCGTTAAACAACCAATCAATCGTGCGACTGTCTTTTTGAAGACCATTCATTTCAAGCTGCAAAAATAATTCAGCTCCTGAGATTCGTGGTAATAAGTTTTCCGGCGATCCCTTCAATTGAAAAGCGAGACCCAATACAAAAATGACCATCATTAATTTGTTTATCCGAACGCTCATAGACTCCCCTTTAGTTCCATGTGGAATGTCTAAATCAGGAAATTGGAACTAGCCAGTGACATCTTTCGAATCCTTTAGTTTCATATCTCAATCTGTCTCAACATTGAATAATTATGTCGTTCTGCATCTTGCGAATCGCTGATGTTACGCCTAACGTCTGAGAGTGCCGAGAGGCACGATAACAATATAGATGAGGTTTAGACTATGAATGTTGATTTTGAAGCATGGTTGTTAACTACTAAAATTATTATGGAAAAAGTCAAGTCTTGGGAAAACTTTGAAGACCTTATAAGACTCAAGGGCGAAGGCTCTCATGTAAGTGAACCGTTTATCGAGTATCAAAATCATGGCCTAAAAGTCGGCGATATCATGATTCCTATGAGTCATAGGCCAAAGACAGCTCAGCTTGTTCGGATCTTTTTTGAGCAATCCGAACATTTTTTATCGAAGGACCAAATGATCGAACTCGTCTACGGAAGGAGCATGGGCTCGTTAAGCCCTCGAATGAAGCAGTCGCTCCATCAAAATTTGATTAAACTTGTTTCAAGGTCTCGAACGTTCCTAACAGAGGCATGTCGTATGAAAGGGGCGGATCATATCAAATGGTTCTATTTTGACCGCGAGATTCAAAAGTGGGCGCTTTATCATGTTTAGAGTAATGAGGATGCTATGTCTGAAAGAGGAAGCGGATAAGGGAGCGATAAACTTTGGTGATAGATATATCCTGATTGGAAAATTGAAAGAGATCGCTAAAATTGATATGGGCTTTCTTCGGGTTCATGATTGATTGATAGGTTTCCATACCCAATAGTTGCCCAATCATAAGGCTGTAGATCCCACTGCTTCTCATGTCTCGATTGATAATTGACAGATCGATCCGAGATCGCCCAAGAAGCAGTCTATAGTATAGCTTGATGGTGTATCGTAAAGCCTCACGATAGATACGATCCCCTTCACTCAGTTTCTTACGATGCATGCGTTTGAGGTCGGATTCAAATTGATGAATATCCGGCGATTTGCGTCTTGGATTAAGGGTTTTGCTGGCAAGAATTCCTGCGCTGATCATAATAACGCGATGGGTGAATGCTTCTTTTAGAGTCATATCTTTAGATGGAGGATGTAGAATGCAGAACAGGATTTGTCCAGCTAGCTCAGCGATTGAGTTCAAAGTCTGCTTCTCCAGAAGGGCGAATCGTGTTTCTGGTATGTAGAAAATTCCATCAATCGCCAGCCGGGCCTCCATTAAGCTTTTCGTATAATTTGATACCTGGCGATCATTTCTTAGCTGAGTAAAATCTTTTGAGGTGAGTTCGCAATAGGAATGAAAATTTGAGAGGTCACTTTCCTTCAGTGAAATATCTAGAAACTCGGTTAGGTGTCCCATGATAGAAACGATCTGATAGTCGATATCGAAGGCTTCTTCTGTATATAGGATGGACGGATCGTAGTCTTCCTGAGCAGATTTCATTTCTTCCCACATGCTATAGGACTGCCATTTGATCCAGGGAGGAGAGTTCAGTATACAATACATGTTGGGCTTGAGATTGATGTATTCCGTTGAAGCATACTCTTCATAGTTGGCCCTTGTGAAATAGAATTCATCAATATTTGTAAGTATTCTGACCGATCGGATTTCTTGGTCGAGATATACTGGCAAATGATTGTCGGCAAGGTGATACTCGCCAATAAGGCAGGCGCAGAGGCATTCAGGGTAACCTTGAATCACATCACCAAGAATATGAGCCGCGAATCGATCCCGCTTAGGCAGGCGGTCTTTGCCAGCCATATCCGTGTTAATCCCTATGATCTGAATACTGTTTTCTCTAGCAAACTCAACTACCAATCGATAGTTTTCCCATGGAAAACCCCAATGCTCGTCATAGTCACACTGCTTTAGCAGCTCATCTTCTGATATCTGCTCCCTAAGATATGCGTTGATGGATTCTTGGTCGGTAGCTCTAAACATCTCCATGGCGAGCACCATTTGACGCTCAGGGTCAATCTTTCCGTAAGCTTCCAGAATTCGAATCAGCCCTTTTTGGGTCTGGCGGTGGGTGTGAAAATCTCCAAACAGCAGGATATCGCTATCATGGAGTCTCTTGAGGATAGTGTTGAGATCGGTCCGTTTGTAGGTTTTGGGTAATGAGTTGTAGAATTCTTTAGAATATTTGATCACTGATGGTGCGTCATAAGGCGCGTGTGAGGAGGCTTCTTGCAGGGCCTTCTCATAAAGCGATTTATGAAATTCATAGAGTCGCAAATTAGTCTGTTTGCTCATCCCTAACAGCTTTCAGTTTTTTGATGTGCGCGGCTTTGAGCCGAATATGGGGCCGATCGGGTCACCAGATAGAAGCTCTGAGGCTAGAGGGTCTTGATTTCCAGGCTGAAACTCAAGGCCTCGTGAGAATTCTTCTTCTATTATAACACGAAAATGTGCCATGAAGACCTGGTGGTGGTGCTAGGAAAATTATGCGTCTTTCCCTAATTGGAGTAAAATATGAGCTAAAACTATTTTGGATTCGAGGGTAGCTTCATGAAATCTCTTATCTTAGTGGCTCTACTAGGGGTCCTATTACTTGATAGTCAAGGTTTACAGGCCAAGGCTCCATTTTATCAAGATACACTGAGGGGGCTTGAGGGAGATGGTTGCCACCTTTTGTCTCGGGGGCCAGGTATCGAAGTGCCAAAGAACCCTGGTTTGAAGCTCTTTATTGGAGAGTTGTTTGATGCATTAAAAAATCAGAAGTGGAGAGATTTCAGCCGTTTTTTTCACCCCAGAGCGAGGGTGGAAAAGGACTTTGGTGATCGGGTCAAAGCAATTCTTGATCACCGCTATCAAGAGCCCTGGCAGTTCTCAGTGTATGGAGTTTGGGCTTTTCTTGATGGAGAACGAAAGAAGGATCTCTATGAGTGCCCAAGAGCGAGCCATATGAAGTTGGTGTCGCACAGTGGCTATCAAAAGCAGTATATGGTGATCTTTCAACTGATGTCGCAAAATGAGCTTGGACGCCTGGTGTTTTCAATAGCACCCAAGCCCAACAAAGTGCTGACAGTAGTTGGCTTCCACATCCAGCAGTGGTCCCACAATGGCCAGGATTGGGTGAAGTGGACAGAAGCTGGAAATCGCCACCTCGCTGACAAGAACCAAAGGTCTGCCTATATCTATTTTGATATCGCTCAAAAGCTTTTGGATGGGGGCACCCTTGCTGTTTATAACTATCGCCAAGACATTATTAGCGCGCGAGATAAAGTTTTTTCTCAGGAAGAGGTTGTTAAAGCCGTTCAAACAGACACAAACAATCCAAACATCGCATATGTAGGCACCATTCTGAGCCGCAGCGATACAGGGATGTTAGTAAGAGTCGAGATTGAGAAGGAGTATAACGCTGAAGATCTGCAAAAGAAGTGCAAAACGATTGGGCAAAGCCTAGTCGCTAGTGGGTGGCTCAAAGATGTCAATGGCGGAGTCAATTGTAGCTTTATCCCTAAAGGTGCGAACCCAAAACAAGATAGCAAGCTAGGTGGCTACTATCTGGATCGGTCGAAGCTCTAGAAGTGATCGGGAGGAATAGTGGGTTTTACTTAGCTGCACAAGACCCACAGCCACTCGGTGCTAGGTCTACGAGTTCCCAGGTTCCAAACTCATCGTTGATCAGCTTTAGGGCATCGTCAAGATAGTCGTGCTCCACTGTAAACAACTCTTTCATGATCTTAGTTTCTAAGCAATAAGCATTGTAGCTGTAGCTTTTGGTGACAGGGTCGAAAATGATCGATACTCCCGCCTGTCGATCCCTGAATCGATAGACTTTCTCTTGGAAGTTTTCAGCAGTTAAGGCTTCAGTCATCGGTTTTTCTCTGGCTTTCTATTACGAGGTGATCAGGAGTTTCGCCTTTCACTAATAAGTCTAAAGTATAGGGGTAAAGGCGACATTCGGCAGCAAAGACTTGCTTGGCTATGCCTTCGGCATCTTGGGCATCGGATACATCGACGGTGGCCTGAGATATGATCTGCCCTTCATCATATTTTTCTGTCACATAGTGAATTGTTGCTCCACTAATTGAGTCTCCGGCGTCTAAGACCGCGCGGTGAACATTCATCCCATACATCCCCTTCCCACCATAGCGAGGAAGTAAGGCTGGGTGAATGTTAATAATTCGCCGCTCAAAAGCCTGTAGAACTGGAAATGGTTTTAGAAATCCAGCGAGTGCAATCCAAGCAATATGATGCTCATTCAGGAAGTCACCGACTTGAGTCTGTGCTTGCTCCTGACCTTTGGCTGAAAAGTCGCAAACGAGTAGTGGAAGCTTATGATCGATTGCTATTTGATTCCCTGCGCATAAGGTGGACGAGCTGATCACAGCAGCAACTTCGTAGGCACGGCTGTGTTGCTGTTCTAGAAGGTTTTTGAGGGTCCGGCCACCTCCAGAAATTGCAACGGCGACTGGTATCTTAGACATCGAACTGCCCCCTTCCGGAAAGTTTAAGGCCATTCCAAAATGCTGCGCCGTCGATCAGCTTTGAGCCTTCGGGCTTGACTTTATTGAGCCTCAGGTAGCCATCTTTCGTTTTGGCAAGTAAGGCTTTGAGTCCTTTGCTGTAAATGAATTCTCCCGTGTTGAGAGAAAGGTTGTCTGCTTCGATCGGCTCTAAGTCCTCAATCAAAACCCTCTTGCCTCCATAGAAAGCAAATGTACCAGGCCACGGCTTGAAGGCTTGGTATCGTTGGACGATCTCTTTATTCGGTAGACTCCAATCGATAACACCGCTGGCTTTTTCAAATTTATGGCAGTGAGTAACTTGGCTTTCATCCTGTGGAGTGCCTATGAAATCGGGGTCTTCAAGAGCTTTCACAGCTTCGAGGAGCGCTTCGCCACCCAATCGGAACATTCTTGCCAAAAGCGAGTCTGCAGTTTCAAGGGGTTCAATGGTAGCCGGCTTTTGAACGATGATATGGCCTGAATCAAGTGCCCTAACTGTAAAGAGTATGGTGACTCCTGTCTTTTCTCTACCATCGAACAGAGCCGTCTGCACCGGGCTTGCTCCTCGATACTCAGGGAGGAGTGAAGGATGAATATTGATAGTGCCCCGTGAGGGAATAGCTAAAAACTCTTCGGTTAGAATTTGGCCGTAGGCAGCAGTTATAACCAAGTCTGGCTTGAGGTCTCGTAGATCTTCGAGAAACTGAGGATCTCGCGCCTTTGCTGGCTGAATGACCTTAATACCTTGCTCCAGGGCCCAAGTGGCAAGGGGAGGATCACTTAGCTTTTTCCGACGACCAGCGGGTTTTGCAGGTTGGCTTACAACCGCAATCAGATCGTGATCTGTGGATTGACAAAACTCCATCAACATCTGGCAAGGAGTGATCACTTCTTTTGGTGAACCCATGAAAATAATTCGCATTTCTTAATTCCTCACGGTGATATTGGCCCGTAGATCCCCAAACCTATAGGTTTTTCCTAAGCTTTTCAATGGCGACCTCGCGAGGATGGTATTTGCATGCTAAAATGATGTGGTTGGAGGGGCCATGTCACCTATTAGTATTAGCTTGGGAATCATCTTCTGGATTTTCATTCTTGGCAATGGATTCTGTTTGGCAGCGCTTCGCCTTCATGAAGGGGGACATAGCTTAGTTCTTCGCTGCGTGAGGGCTGTGGCAACGGCTTTGCAACTTCCAAGTTTGGTTTTAGCTCCGATCATGCTGATGGTAGGGTTTTCGTGGCTGGATGAAAACCTGATCTTTCCCTTAACTTTAGATCTCCCCTCCTATGAATTGATGCTCTATCTTCTGCCTCCTAGCTTTGCCCTGCTTTGTTGCTCTGGGTTTATTGCTACGGTCTTGAGTAATTTAGAGGAGTCGAGCAAAATCTGGCTCCAAAGATCCTGTAGCCTCATGGCTCAATCCCTAGGCCTGGATCCAAATGTGCAATTGCGTGGGGTTTTATTTTGGGAGATAAGTCTGAAAACTTGGGCCCAATCCTTGCCTTGGATTTTTGGAGAGCTTCTAGTCATTGAATGTGTCTTTAACGCTCCCGGGTTGGGCTACCAGATTTGGAGTGGTGGGAGAGAGCAAAATTGGGAACAAGTTGGAGTGGGGCTTGGGATCCTTCTCATGATGTTTTTAGTGGCTCGCTTGGGTCAACGAGTGCTTGGAGGGCTTATTGGAAAGCGTTTGGAACAGTATGTTTAGTGTTCCCCTTCGCTTCAGCCTCGTGGTTGTCGGCTTAGGGGTCCTCGCCATACCATGGGAGACAATCTTTGTATCAGGTATTGATCTCAAACTCGCGAATCAAAGTTTATCATGGGCTCATCCTCTTGGAACAGACCACTTGGGCCGCGATCTGCTTGTACGCCTCGGTACAGCTCTGCGGGCGACGATTCCAGTGATTTGGGGCACAGTCAGCCTGAGTCTCCTTTTGGGTTGGTGGCTTGGTTCCGTCCTATGTTTCTTGGAAGAACGGCCGTACTTTAAGCCATTCACAAGTTTGATCGATGCTAGTGTGGCTTTACTGGCGGGAATTCCCATCTTCTTGCTTATTTTTCTATTGGCGCTCTTGCTAGAATCCCCAGGGCTCAAAGGATTGCTCGTGGCTTGTAGCTTGGTTATGGCTTCCAACGGATGTTTTTCGATTCGAACGTTGTTTTCGGAATCTAAAAACCTTGGTTACTGGCAGGCACAGGAGTCTCTAGGTGGTTGCGTGCTTTCCCGAGTATGGGCTTATGGGATACGAGGCCACTGGCTTGGGGCTCTCGGGTCTCAATGGTGTCGTTGCTTGAGCCTAGCTGTGATGGCAGAGGTTTCCCTAAGCTATCTCGGCTTTGGGGTTCAGGAGCCTGATCCGTCCTTGGGCAATATCTTATCGTCCCACTTTAGCGATTACCTGCACGGTGATCTTCGGGTTCTGCTATCCGGAGTTGCCTGCCTTGCTCTCTTTGTGCAACTCCCTCGATGGCTTGAACTCTTAACCGCTTTAAGGGCACGGAAGTGGAGTCAGAGACTTAGTGTTAAGAACGAACTTTAATCGGCGGACTGTGTTCCTCGGAGCTGTCTGGTTCCAGTGGATTAGCCTTTTTAAGATTACCCAGAAGCTTATCCTTCTCAACGTAGGCATCGATCACCCATTGTTCAAGCTCAGCTTCTGGCTCTGGAACCCTATCGATGGCTGTTCGTTTCACATGCATGCGAATCGTCTTGCAGTCCCCTTTGAGTAATTGCCATAGAGATGGGATGCCTTCTGGATAATAAATGGTGACATTGTATACGGCGTCGAGTTCTTTTCTCATTGAATTTACGGACGCTATGAATCCCTTGGTACGAGGTGCCATCACATGCTGGGTAATAGGGAGTCCTTTGCGCTTCATAAACGCCTGACTTTTTTCAAGCTTCGACGCAGTGATTCGGGTGCCCTCTAAAAAAGAAACGATCCAAAGAGGGGTCTTATTCACTTTAAACTTGTGAAAGGTGGCATCGATTTTTTCCTTGTCGCTAAGCCAATTGCGCTTGACGAAGATACAGTCGAGGAAGATCATTCCCCAGCCGGGACCGGGTACATATTTGATAACATCCTTAACAAAAAATTTGAGGTCGCCGAGACGGTCTTTGCGCCAGGCAAGAACCATAAGGATGGGAATGTCTGCAATATTCTGATGATTGCAGTCGACCACGGCATTTTCCTGAGGTGGAATCTCATCCCCCGTGATGTCGACCCGAATCTTGTTGACCTTTTCAAAGATCAAGACCAAGAAACCCCAGTAATAATTAGCAATAAATCGGTTTGTCTTGCGAAAGACGCTGGGGCTTATAGGGATTAGCAAAGTTGAGAGCATTTGAAAGACATTAATTACCAGAAGGGGGACAAAAATGAGAAGTCCAAGGAATCCCCCCCAAAGACTCGCTAGAAAAGTCTGTGGCGGAGTTTGGGAACTGGTGTCTAAGTATCTAACAACACTCATAAAATCCTCTAATGTGAACGGTGAATCAGGGATGCTCGCGATTCGCACGGTAATTGCCCCCTAGATTGACTATTTTAGAGGATTTTGTAAAGGCTGGATCAAAGCCCAGTGCCGGCTATGAGAGGTGCGTCACTCAATCTTTGGTTCTGTCTTACACTCTTCAAACTCTTCAAGAAGTGCTGTGTTGATCTCCTTGAGAAGCTCGTACTCTTTGGCTGACTGAATGCGGCCAAAGTACTCTGATAGCTCGACAGATTTATCAGGGTTCATGAGAGATAGAATAAGCATGGTCTGCTTTTTGGGGAAAGCATTGAACAGCGAGACCACGAGATCCTTATCTAGCCGCTCGAATACCGGTGCCGCTTTCTTAGGGGGCATCTTTTTATAAAATTCGACCAAGCTTTCAAGGCGTTCTTTTTGGAGGTCTTTTTCTTGTTGTTGTGTCTGTTGGAAGTAGGCCATCTCGTCTTCCAACTTCTTGAGCTTCTGCTCTATGGATCTCTCTAACTGAACCAGCTGTTGTTGACGCACTTTCAGAACTTTGATGCGATCTTCTACTTGGCGGCTTTTTCGCTCGATGATGGAGAAATATTTTGCCAACTCATCTTTCTTATTCTGCTCGGGCTTAACTTTAGGCAAGGTGAGAAGCTCCTCAAAGAAGCTCTTGCGGCGACTGGTTTCCTCGTCGACAAATTCCTGATCATCAGCAGGTATTTCTTGAGCGTTTTGGGCCAGATTGTCATCATCTGCTGCAATAGAAGTTCTCTCGCCAATATAGAAAAGGTCGGTTTCATCAATCAGAATCACCGATAGAATCAGGATTTTGACGAGGAATATGAGCTTGACTCCATGTTCAGTCAGCAGACTTATCATCGATCGTCCTTTCTAGCGATTGCGGGCAAAGCGCTGAACAGAAAGATCGTCCATTTCCTTTTGCTCCCGAACATCGACTTCCTTTTTGAGGGCTTGAAAGTGGTTTTCCTGAACTTTTTCCATTGATTTTAGGTTCCGTTGGGCTAAGAGCACCTGTTCGATTTGTTGTTTCTCTTTCTCTTCCCAGGTCTTAACTTCACGTAGGCTCTTGTACCACTGGGATTTCGAATGATCGACACTTCGCTCAATGGTGCTGAGCATTCGTCTATCACCAGTTTGTCGTTCGATATTAAGGTCGTTGACGCCGTTAATGTAATTCTTTTGATGGCGATCGAGCTCCTGTAGTTGCGCAATTTTACGTTGGCGAATCAGGGCAAGGCTTTGGGATTCAGTATCCAGTTGAGCCTTGCGGGCCTTGATGAGTAGCTCAGTTTTTTTGATCTTTTTCTCTAGGGACTTCATGAATGCTCCTGGTAATCTGCAATAGGCTCAAGTTGGTGAATGGGTTGGCCAGATAGGGCCCGCGCCAAGGCATCAATGGCCTTAGGTAGATCACTGTGGTCTTGGGTACTCTGTTTTAAGTACTGATTGATGAAAGGCATGAGAGTCAGGGCTTCGTCCAGCTTAGGGTTGCTACCTTCCTGGTATGCTCCGATCTGCACGAGATCGAAGTTTTCATTATAAGTTGCTATCAGTTCTTTTGCCTTACGAGCAAGCTTTAGGTGGTGGTCTGATACTACGTCAGTCATCACTCGGGAGGCGCTAGTAGGAATATCAATGGCTGGAAAGTGGCCTTTTGAAGCCAGGTCTCGCGATAGATTGATATGTCCATCAAGGATGGAACGCACGGCATCCGCAATCGGATCGTTGAAGTCATCGCCATCGACGAGTACCGTGTAGAGGCCGCTTATAGAACCTGCACCTGCTGGTTGAGGGCCAGCTCGCTCAAGTAGTTTTGGCAAGAGGGAAAATACTGATGGCGTATAGCCTTTGGTGGTAGGAGGTTCGCCGATCGAGTTGCCAATCTCTCGTTGAGCCATGGCGACGCGAGTTAGGCTATCGATCATTAACATGACATTCTTACCTTGATCGGAAAAGTACTCTGCTATGGAAGTGGCAACCTTTGCGCCACGAATTCTCATCAGGGGCGATTGATCACTAGTAACCGCTATGACAACCGAGTTCTTTAAGCCTTCAGGGCCTAAGTCCCGCTCGATAAACTCCCGAACTTCGCGGCCTCGTTCTCCAATGAGGGCGATAACGTTCACATCGGCATCACTATCCTTGGCTATCATGCCCATGAGAACGCTTTTGCCAACCCCTGAACCAGCCATGATACCGATCCTTTGACCCTGGCCAAAAGTTAGCAGCCCATCGATGGCTCTTACTCCTAAGCCCAATGGCTCTTCGATCCTTTTTCTTTCAAGGGGGTTTGGGCATTCTTTATCGATGTCGTAGTAACTAATCTGTCGGTTCTGAGGATGCTCTTCTTCCGGGGTGAGGGGATTCATAAACGCATCCAGAACTTGGCCAAGAAGATGCTGCCCCACTGGTACGTGGGTAAATGATTTTAGGGGTTGAATCCTGGCGCCAGGGGCTATTCCCGTAAGGTGAGTATAGGGAAGCAGCAGAACTCGATCCTTACGAAAGCCAACAACCTCCGCTAAAATTGAACGCCCATTTTGGGACGAAATTTCAACGATTGTCCCTAGCTGGCTGTTGGGTAGAATCGCTTCAACGATGGTACCAACGATTTCGCAAACCTGACCCTGATAAGACCAGTTGATTTTCCGAAACGCCGATTTCAGCTCACGGCTGTTAAAAGATTTTGTATGGATGGGTTGAGACATATATGCTTAGCCTACTTTATCATCAGAATGCTTATCAAATAGTTCAATATCGGCTTGATCTAAAAGGTCTTCTATAATTTGGCTGATATTGCCATCAACAACAGAGAGTTTTGATTCGATTTTGAAATTGCCTTCTTTCATACCTTGATCCACCTTGAGACGGCCTTTCAAGGAATCGCTGACATCGTCTTTCACACGGTCATAAGTGTCTTGGCTGACCAAAACCTTGAACTCGTCATCGGGTACTGCTTCTGCGATGGCTCGCTCAATAATGGTTTCAAAAGACTTAGGGTTCATTTGAAACTCCCGCTGGAGCAGTGACTCCATCATTGACTGACAAATCGTTTGAAAGTTTTCTTGAGCGCTAACGAGGATATTCGACTTCATGCCTTCAAACTCATGAATCATTTTGCTAAATTCATCCAGAATTTGATTTACTTTTTCTTGAATCACGATCATGGCTTTTTCTTCACCAATCTTGTATCCATCTTCATAACCTTTGGACTTGGCTTTCTCAATGGCTTCTTCCTTATCCTCCTGAGGCATTGGGGGAGGGGATGATACGGCTGGTGACATAGGAACAAAACCCTCCTCATCGCTAATATGTGGATCTCGTGGCAACGAAGGCATAGCGGGGATCTCAGGAGCTATCTGATTGATGGCCTCTCCAACCTCTTTGAAAGATGTAGAACTGGGGTCAGCAGCAAGAGGTTCGTCATCTGAAATCTGTTGCGATGCTGAAGTAGGAACCCCGGCGAAAGTTTCGTCGGGGTTCAAAGGGGGAAGACCTTCTTCAGCCATCTTTTTTTTCATATTTGGGAGCGACAGGCCAGCTTTCTTACGCGGGGATGAGTCCCCTTTTACGACTGGATTTTCATCGATTGTTTCTTCAAAGGAAAGTTCGTCGCCAATCTTCTTAACTTCCTGCTCCTCGGAAGCAGCTTCCTGCTTTTTCAGTTGCTTGCTAAATTTTTTGCGGAGTTTACGAGCAATATTCTCCATTTCTAAGTCGATCTCATCCTCTTCATCCAATCGGGCTGATCGACTGTGCATGCGTTTTCGTTGTTTGATCCATTCTTGGGTAAAATCGAGTGGCTTGATCACAGGGCGATACTCCGCCGGCTCAAATATGGACTCGATCTCCCTTGGTACCTTCACTCCAACATCAAGGTCTTCGTCAAGGTGAAGTTTTGTGTGAATGATATTTGCGTCTACGTTATCTGCGTATGTTATGTGTGTTTCGCAGATTTCCATCAGATTGAAATTCGTGATCGAAAGTGCTTCACAGATGGGATCATCTTTTTTTATGAAGCGGCCCTTTCGCAGCCTGACGTGTGACTCTTCCATAGGTCCCTTCTATCGATTTGACTGATGTGGGTTAAGAAGAATGCGAATAGCCTCTGTTGTTCTCGCTGGTTCGTTCTTCGCAAGATATAGAATCTGCTCCTGTGGACTAAGCTTTTCGAAGGGAACATCTTCCTTAACCTGGACATTAGACATTCCGCCCATCTCCAAATCGGGCTTGAATTCTTCGACGATGGCTTCTTTTTGCTTGCGCTCAGGGTCATAGGATAGCCAGCGAAAGTAGGGTCGAACGATGAAGGCGAAGAAGAACACCAGAGCAAGGGCTATGACACTGGAAAGCACCAGTGTAGAAATATATTTTCGATTCTCTTTCTTCTTTTCACGTAACGCCTCAACCTGCATAGGAGCCAGTTCGAAGAGGACGTTGTGAACGGTTACCTCGTCTCGGTTTTGCTTGAATCCGATAGCGGATTTGACTAGATCTTCGATTTTTTTCATCTCTTCAGGAGTTCGTGCTTCAAATTCTGGAGCTGTTCCATCGGCGGGGTAGACTTGGGTGCCATCAACAATTACAGCTGCTGAAATTCGCTTGATTGTCCCCACAGGCAGAATGCGGTGGCGATGCTGCTTTGCGATTTCATAGTTGAGTCTCTCTGTATTCCGCGTGCTTTGATTGCTATTGGAATTGATGGCAAGTTCTTCCTGTTCTCCGGGAACATTGGATTTTGCTCCCGGAATGCCAGTAGGATTTAAACCGCTACCCTTCATTTCTTGATTGGTGGTATTGGAAGATAGGACGACAACCCGATCTGGATCGATATCAGATATTGTCTGCTCTTCACGGGTGAAGTCAACTTCCACATCGATCTTGGCTTCAACGCGATCGGCTCCGACGATACGTCCAACGAGAGCCTTTACTTTTGCTGCCAGCTCTTTTTCGATTGTGCGCCGGTAAGCCAGCATTTCATTAGTGAGTTTTGTGGTGGGGTCGTCTATCTCAACTTTAGTTAGCATTTTGCCATCTTGATTGACGATTGTGACTTTTTCGGGACGAAGCCCCTCAACCGATCGGGATACTAGGTGTGTGATTCCCTTGATTTGTCTTTCCGATAGTGATGTGTTGCGATAGGTTTTTACGTATACGGCTGCTGTTGGTTCCTTTTCATCTTCTTTGAAAAGTGACTTCTCGGGCATCACTATGTGGACGCGAGCACCGATTATACCGTTAATAGATTTGATTGTTCGTGAGAGCTCGCCTTGAATAGCTCTCAATTTGTTAACATTTTGCTCAAATTCGGTTTTGGTGAAGTCTTGCTTATCAAATTTTTCCCAGCCGATGTGTCCATGGGCGGGGAGGCCTTCCTGAGCGAGTTTGAGGCGCAATGGCAAGACTTGGTCACTGGCCACAAGAATCCCTTTGTCATCAATTACATAGTCCTGAACTTGCTGGTTTTTTAGCTCTTGGGCGATAGCTTGCACATCGTCTTGCTCCAGGTTCTCATAGAGGTAAGACATCTGTCGTTCCTCCTGATTGAGCACGATCGTCATGATCCCGCCGATAATCAAAAGTATGGTGGCAGCAACACCAGCTTTTTGCCACGTGTTCAGAGAGGTCCAGAACTTAAATAGCTGCTCTCTGAGTTTAGACAGGTATTCTGTAAAGTTACCCAAGGTTCACTCCGGAAATTAAACAGGCATTCTCATCACTTCTTGATACGCTTCGAGCGCTTTATTCCGAACCTGAACTGCCATGTTGAATGTTAGCTCTGCTTGTGTAACCGCTAACATGGTTTCATGGATATTCTGGCTCTTGCCAGTGGCGAGATCCGTAGCTGCTTTATCGGCAAATTTCTGATCTTTATTGACTTGGGTGACACTGTTCTCTAAGTGCTCGATAAAAGTCGGTCCTTTGGGTTTAGCTTCTACATTGCCAGCTGCCTTTTCTCGATTGATCGATTGAAATTCCCGTAATTCAGCAAGGAGTTGTTCACCGAATCGAGATGAACTTCTCGAGTTAATGGTCATCATTGTGAGATCTCCTAGCGACCGATCTCTAGGGCTTTAGTAGCCATAGTTTTCGCTGCGTTCATAGCTGTGGTATTGGACTCGAAAGATCGGGTCGCAGTAATCATATTCACCATTTCGGACATAACCTGGATATTGGGCATTTCGACGAAGCCGTCAGCATCGGCATCGGGATGACTCGGGTCGTGAACCTTTCTCGGGGATTTTGTGTCTTCATGAATATCAACAACTTTGACTTTCTTGAGTTGAGTACCCCAGTCTTCATCAAGAAAATCAGCAAATGGCGTATCACTGACGGGAGTCGCTGAGAAGACAGCGTCTTGACGCTTATAGGGTCCTCCTTCTGGGGTGCGTGTGGTGTTGGCATTGGCGAGATTGGCACTTAAGATGTTCATCCGAAGCCTTTGGGCAGATAAACCGGCCGAACTGATATTCATCGCTTTAAAAAAACTCATTAACGTCCTCCTGCACTGATTGCATATTTCAGTGTTCCAATCTTGCGATTGACAAGTTCTACTGTTGCACGATAGAGAATCTGGTTCTTAGATAGCTTCGACATCTCATCATCAATGTCCACAGTGTTCCCGTCTTGACCGACACTTTCGGTGGGACGAACAAAGACATCAGGATAGATCGTGCCGTCAGCTTCAGTATGACCATTCATAAAGTGCTTTGAGCTACTTGCCTTCATGGGGAAGGGGTCACCCCCATCAGCAATAGCTTGCAGTTGCTTTTCAAAATCAAATCCCAGAGCCCGATAACCAGGGGTTTCGCTGTTGGCAATGTTGCTTGTCAGCACATGCTGCCGAGTTAGCCTCTGATTCAGGGCCTCCATTTTAATGGCGTCTGAAAAGTTAAAAACTCCTGCTAACTGACTCATAGGGGCTTTCCTGAAGTTGGTTGAGGAACTTCGTAGCCTTCGATGGTGAACTCATTGATCTTATTGCGAAGCGTTCGCAAGCTGATCCCAAGAGTTTTTGCGGAATGAGTTCGATTGCCGTTGTGATTTTTTAGAGTTTCGATAATGAATTGGGTTTCCACTTCCCGCATTTTTCTTCCAATAGGAAGGTGTTTGACCCATTCGAGATTATTGTCGGCTTTTTTCGGCTCTAGGACGAATTCATCAGCGGTGATGGTGTTGCTATTGCTCATAAGAACCGCTCGCTGAATCACATTCTGTAGCTCGCGAACGTTGCCTGGCCAAGGGTACTTGACTAGCTTTTGCATAGCATCAGCCGTGATTGAAGCTGCCTGTCCCTTGAATTGAACACTGAACGATTTTAGGAAGTGACGAGTTAGCACTTCGATATCCTTCTTTCGTTCCCGCAAAGGTGGGATTTCCAAATGAATTACGTACAGGCGATAGAACAGATCTTGTCGGAAACGTCCTTCAGTGACAGTTTTAGCGATGTCACGGTTCGTCGTAGCTATGATGCGAGTATCTATCTTGATCGGCCCACTGCCACCAATTCGCTCGATTTCAGACTCTTGTAAGGCTCTTAGTAATTTTGCCTGTAGATTTTGGTCCGTTTCAGTGACTTCATCTAGAAGCAAAGTGCCGCCAGTAGCTTGCTCAAACTTACCTTGGTGTTGCTGATTAGCCCCGGTGAACGAGCCTTTTTCAAAGCCAAAAAGCTCACTTTCAAGAAGGGTCGGAGGTAGAGCCGCACAGTTGACAGCTACGAAAGACTGCTCCTTGCGCTTGGAGCAAGCATGAATCATGCGTGCAACGATTTCCTTACCAGTGCCTGATTCCCCAGATATGAGAACAGGCACGTTTGCATTGGCAATCTGATGAATGACCTCACGGATCTTCATCATTTTTTCGTCGGCGAAAATAAACTCCGTGCTAGGTCGGCTTTTCTTCTCTTGTTGCTTGCTTTTAACGTAGGCCAAGTACTCATCCGAGCTTGGTTTCTGGTCTCCCGAAGGAGGGTGGGCAATGGCGTTGTTTCCTGGATCAACACGATTCATTAGAATACTCCCTATTCTTTAAGTTGTTCAAGGCGTTTCTTTGCTAACTCGGCATAGAGCAGATTGTTGCCATCATTAGCGGCTTGTTCGAACGCTTGAAGTGCTTCCTCTCGTCTTCCTGACCTATATAAAAGAAGCCCTCCCTTATAGAGAGCTTCGGCGCGCTTTTCCCAATTTTTGCTTTTGTTTCCTGTCAATGCATAGATCCGACCAGCATCCAGGTATTCGTTATTCTCTCTGTGAATTTCAGCTAGTTCCGTCAGTTCTTGGGCCCAGAGCTTCTCAGCTTTCTGGTCTTGTAGAGTGCCTGGATCAATGTTACGGAGAAGGGATTTCGCTTTACGATGATTGAGCGTGTCGCCATCTTGGAGAAACTCCTTAGATAGTTGGCTCAGAGTAAAAATTGCTTCTGCATTTGCCTGGTAGCTAGACTTCCAAGTGTCGTTATCGACGATATCCTGTTTGCTTGGAGTGATAGCCTTCGTCCAAGACCAAAGATGAATTTTGTTGTGAGTTTTGGTGGATTGACTGTCACTTAAGTTAGCTTCGAGGTGTTCTTTGAACTGAACGGTCATGGCTAACTTGTCCCCACCTTCCAAGCGATCCCATGTTTGGGCAAGCTTGGCATCTTCACCCTGAAGTTTCTTGCGTAGGCTATTCATCTTAGCAGTATTGTTTTTTGCGATTTCAATATCGAGGCTTCGTTTGAGAACTTGAATCAAGTACATCTGAGCCTGAAACTCTTGTATTTTATCTGTGCTGAGGGCTTTGGCTTGTTCATAGTAAGGAACAGCCTTCTGGGGCTGTTGAATTTTCCGGTAGGATTCACCAATAGCCCAAGCTAGATCCCGAGAGTCGGTTGCAGACCCTAGTGACTTGGGTAAGTTTTCGAGCATATTGATGGCTCGTAAGCTTTCATTGGTATCGGCGCTTTTTAGGATGTTGTGACTAATATTCTTCTTTGTTTGTGCAAGTAGATTGGATCGAAATGGTTCCGTCGCTTTGCCTTGAAAACGTTTGAAATATTTTCCAGCGAAGTTGGCAGTTGTTTGATTCCATTGTAAGTTGCGGAGCTTGTCGTTTAACAAAATGGAGGAAATCAGGAAGACCGTTTTCGGATTTTCGGCAACGGATTGTGTGGACTCTAGTTGGTTTAATGCCACCGCATCAGGCGTGGGAAGTTTATGCTTATCATCGACAATACTAGGGATTGCTGCAGGGTCTTGGCCCCAATAGGCCTTGCGTATGGCAACGAGGGATCGCAATTCTGGGAGAGCCTGGGTTTGAATCGTATCGAGCTGGGCATAGAGTTTTGGAAATATGTCCCACTGGGATCGGTCAGCCGCCTTCAAGGCCCGTACATCAAGCTTTCTCATAGCTGCAAATTGAGCTAGCGGGCTATCTGGATGTTTATCGATCACGCTCTGGTAGTAGCCATCAGCAAGGGTTAAGTTACGCTGCCCAAAGTGTATTTCTGCGAGATTCCAAAGGTGCTTGGAGTCCTTATCAAATACGAGAGGGCTTTCATGGAGAACTTTCTGATAGGCAATAAGTGCTTTGAGTTCGTGTCCAAAGTCGAAAAGTTGGCTTGCATAGTCAGCCATCGCCTCACCGGAGTCCATGGCTCGGCCAGCATTTTTTTGAAGCCAAGATCGATAGTTTTTGCCAGTTCTACTAGCGCTAGTTTGAGTGCGATACATGTAGACAGGATAGTTTTTCCATGCGGAGCCGATTCCGGGATTGGTTTTTTCAAGAGCTAGGACCAGTTGCTGAGGGTTTTGAATGTCTTTGGGTTTAGGTTGAAGTAGTCGCCGCTTCCTTCCAGAGCTGCTTGAGTCATCTTCTGCAGGTTCCTGCTGAGCGTCACGCTTCATACGGACAAACATTTGTTTGCGACTACGGCTAGGGGGCTCCCGAGCCAATCGTTCTTCGGGCGCCGAGCTTGGGTATGGTGAAGTTCCTGCCGTTGGTGGCCCATTATCAACAAATGGTAGGCCGGTCTTTGGATCGCGCGCCTCTTGAAACCTGTTATCATAGAGATCGATCACTAATCGATGGGGTTCTTTGAAGGCATAGATAGCAGCTTTGATGGATTGGTCTCTGAGAACCAGTTTGATCTGGGTATCTTTGCCAGACATCTCTTTAACGATGAGGCGACGAATCAATCGGTCGTCGTAATTGTACAGTGGGTCTAAGTCTTCAGGTTGAGTGTTTTTGAGTTCGATTATGATGGCATTGTCACGCTGATTGAAGTGGTAGTCGTAAGCCCTTTCATTAGGAAACGGGATTACGATTTGGCTATACCTTTGTCCTAGTGCAAGCTGGCATGTTAGCCAGAAGCCTAGTAGGATAAAGCGTTTCATGTTGACTACCACCGTCATTCTTTTGCTCACTCTGGAATTTGTAATAGTCGGCAAATTTGACTAAGCAAGAGCTATGCCATGGTTAATGAGTTGAAATTCTGAGGCAAATCCACATCACGCCAAAATGATGTCGCAGATCTGGGTCAAACTTGTGACGAAAGAGGGCTCGCCGTCATATCTTTGACTTGAAATCATTGCTATTGTGAGAGAAGAAGGAAGGTCTTGATCATATAAGGAAGTGTTGATGTTGGAGCAAAGTCACGGGCGTCTGCCATGGGAAAAAACCTCAGCAAGAGTGGTCGTCGTAGGCGATCTGATTTTAGACGAGTATTTGGACGGATCGGTAAATCGAATATCCCCTGAGGCTCCTGTACCAGTGCACCTTGTTCAGAGCAGCACCGCGACAGCAGGTGGAGCAGCGAACGTGGCTCGCAACATTCAGCTAGTGGGTGGCTATTGCTCGATTGCTGGCGTTTGTGGCAATGATGGAGCAGCTGACCAGCTCAAGCAGATATTAAAAGCTGATGACGTCGACATCAAAAATATTGAAACGGACCTCGATCGCCCTACTGTGCGTAAAACTCGAATCACAGCAAACCATCAGCAGCTGGTACGGATTGATTGGGAAGAAGTCAGGCCTATCAGCCAGGACTTGCAGGAGCGATTGCTGAGTCGCGTGAAAGAGCTTTCGTGCGACGCGCTTCTTGTGAGTGACTATGGCAAAGGATCATTGCCTCCAGAGTTTTTGAAGCAGCTGATCAGCTATGCCCGAGAGCAAGGGGTGCCTGTCGTCGTCGATCCCAAAGGCAAAGATTATTCAGGTTATGCAGGTGCTGATCTTATCACACCAAATTACAAAGAAGCCTGCGAGGCTCTGGGTCTTGACAGCAACCAAAACTGGGACCCAGAAATGCTGGCGTCAAAGCTTAAGGAACGCTTCGACCTCAAGAATATATTGGTCACCCTAGGAGCCAAAGGTATGTTAGGGCTCACAGCTGATGGTGTGGTTCATCATTTGGCGGCAGTAAAGAGAGAAGTATTCGACGTTTCAGGAGCAGGGGATACAGTTGTTTCGATCATGGCGTTAGCCATGGGAAGCCAGACAGGTTTTCCAGAAGCTATGAGATTGGCAAATCTTGCTGCCGGTTGTGTGGTTGAGAAGTGGGGAACGCAACCGATCACAAAATCAGACCTCTTAGCAGCATTAGATGAAACGACTCGCCATGATTTTGGCTGGCACGCGACGGGGCGCAAAATTATGGATCGTGCTAGCCTTAAGAATGAAATATTGAACATACAAGACCAGGGGCGAAAAATCGTATTCACGAATGGTTGCTTTGACCTCTTGCACGCTGGTCACATTGCTTATCTTGAGGAGGCGAGATCCTTGGGGCATGGGCTGGTTATCGGTGTTAACTCTGACCAATCCGTGCGGCAGCTCAAAGGTGAGAGCCGACCTATCATTCCCTGTGAGCAGCGGCTGGCATTGTTGGCCGCGTTGGAGTGTGTCGACTATGTAGTTAGTTTCGACGAGGAAACGCCGGCACAGCTGATTCAAGACTTGATGCCCGATGTCTTGGTAAAGGGCGCTGATTACGAGCTTCATGAAATTGTCGGGGCCGACACCGTTACCGCAGCAGGTGGTAAGGTGGAAAGAATCGCCTTCGTTGACGGATTATCCACTTCAGATATTGTGCGGCGGGTTAAGGCTGGCGAAGGTGTGAGCATCAGTCCTCAGAACTGATCAAAAGAAAAGATTTTTCTTAAGTAATTATAGAAGTATATCTCTTTTTCTAGGCAGGGCTGGGGATAATTAGTAAATCCTCCAGTCCGCCTTCCGAAACCTACCCTATATCAATCGCAGTGGTTTTCTCCATAGTGTTAGGAGGCTATAGGGTGGGTGTCAAAGCAAAGAAGATTCTCATCGTTGATGATGAGCCAGACGTAATAGCTTGCTATCGTAGTATTTTTTCTTCAGATCGTATGACAGTCGTGACTGCCGACAATGGTTTGCAGGCATTCGAACTGGTTCAAAATACAGCCTTTGATGCCATCGTCACTGATTTAAATATGCCTCATCTTCACGGTGTTCAGTTGATCGCTTGCATCAAAGCCACTGACTTAAATAGGCATTGTCCTATCATTGTGGTATCCAGTAACTTAAAGCAAGATGTGTTACCTAAGTTGGAAGCGATGAAGCTGGTGGAAGCCATGTCAAAGCCAGTGGATCCGGGGGAATTGAAGCGTAAAATCGAGTCTTCGATCTATCCTAGTCGGAAGCAAGCTATTGCCTACAATCCCAAATATATAGATTTGTTCAAACAGAGTGGCAGCAAGCTACTCAACTTCTACTTCGGACTGGAGCCAGAGGTTCAGGAGCCGTACCTGAGGAGGAAAGCCGAGCCCTTTGGTGCTGTGACAGGAGTTGTGAACTTTTTTGGGCCGGACTTCTTTGGTGTTTTATCGATTTCATGTGACCAGAGTTTTGTCCAAGATTTAGCCAGTCAGCTTTTTGGGATCGAAGCAAGTGAAGTGGATGTCGTGCAGTTTGTAGACCTAGTGGGTGAACTTGCAAATCAGTTGGGAGGTTTCGTCAAGGATCACGTCACCAGCAGTGGAATGGATGTTATGCTAGGTATTCCATTCATCTTAGCTCAAGATCATAAGATACCAGCTTGTGTCAGCAGTCCTAAGATTGCCATTCTGTATAGTATTGGAAGGGGAAATTGTCGGGTGGAATTCGCTTTGGGGGATCCTCAGCACTTGCATCTCCATGGCAAACAGGATACTTCAGATATCTTTGTTTATGACAGTTCTAAAGTAGCCTAGCGCCTAGTCGATTTAAAGCCTCGGCGTTGTTGACTTTGTCACTCGCTCGTCACCGTACCCAGCACGTACTGTCTCCTCGCTCGCTCCTTGTCGCCTAGCCGAGAATTCAACTTGACTAGTAGAGCTTGGATCTAGGTGATCCAAACTCTATGCTCTCTGCTAAAACTCTTCGTTAAAGCTAACCTCTCCGGTAACGCCTTTTTGATAAGCTGCGACTCGCCGCTCGAAGAAGTTTGTTAGTTCCTGAACATCCTGAAGTTCCATAAACCCGAAAGGATTTGAGGCTTGGTAGACAGGGCTTAAGCCAAGTGCAACCAGCCTTTGGTTTGCAACGTATTGTAGATATTGCCTCATGTCTTGGGTCGACAAACCAGCGACACCTAGTTGGAGAACATCATTTGCAAACACCATCTCGCATTCTACTGCTTCGTCGATCATCTTATAAATCGACTTTTTCATATCTTCGTCGAAGAGGTCTGGCTCTTCGCTCTTCACCGTGTTTATGACTTCGAACGCGAAGTTCATGTGGCAGCTTTCGTCGCGGAAAACCCAGTTGGTTCCAGAGGCTAAGCCGTGGAGTAGGCCTTTTGAGCGTAGAAAGTAAACGTAGGCAAAGGCTGCGAAGAAAAACAAGCCCTCGATACAGGTTGCAAAGCAGATCAGGTTAAGCAGAAACTGCCTGCGATGGTCTTTGGTTTCAAGGGTGTCGATCTTATTAATCGAATCGATCCATTTGAAGCAAAACTCAGCCTTTGCTTTGATGGAAGGGATATTTTCAATAGCTGCGAATGCTTCCTCACGATCCTTCTCGTTTGGTAGATAGGTGTCCAAAAGAGTTAGATAGAATTGAACGTGCAGCGCCTCTTCATAGAGTTGCCGCGATAAGTACATGCGGCCTTCGGGAGAGTTAATATGCTTGTACAGATTCAACACCAGATTGTTTGCAACGATTGAATCGCCCGTCGCAAAGAATGCAACGAGTCGCTTGATCAAGTGCTGCTCGGAAGGTGAAAGCTTCTCGCGAAGATCGATCAAATCAGTTGAGAAATCGACTTCGTCCACAGTCCAAGTGTTTTTGATACCGTCCTTATACATTTCGTAGAAGGTCGGGTATTTCATGGGTCTGAGAGTTAGGTCTAAACCAGGGTCTAATAGCATTCGATCTTTCCTTTACTGACAAGCTTCACAGGTTTCTGGGTTTTCTAAAGAGCATGCTACAGCTGAGGCACTGCTCGCTATGGTGGTTTTATTGATTTTTGTAGCAGCCCGAGAGCGCAAGTAGTAGCTGGTCTTCAATCCCTTCTTCCAAGTATAGTTATACATGGAAGATAGCTTGCCGATAGTTGGACTTTCTATAAACAAGTTCAGCGATTGACTCTGGTCAATAAAGGCACCACGATCAGCCGCCATATCGATCAAGGATCGCATGGGAACTTCCCAAGCCGTACGGAAAACATCTTTAACTTCTTGAGGAATGCCTTCGATACCTTGAATGGAACCTTCCGCAAGTTTGATCTGTTGCTTGACCGACTCGTTCCAAATGCCGAGCTCTTTAAGCTTGGCAACAAGATAGGTGTTCACTTGAAGAAACTCGCCCGATAGGGTTTCCCGTTTGAACAAGTTGGACAACTGTGGCTCGATGCACTCATAAGATCCACAAATGGAAGCGATAGTTGCTGTTGGAGCGATGGCAATCATCAAAGAATTACGGAGGCCGTGCTTTTTGATCTCGGATCGTAGACTTTCCCACCTTTCAGGTTGGCTAGGGCTAACGCCCCAAAGATCAAACTGAAGGTCCCCTTTGGCAGCTCGGGTTTCAGCGAAAGAGCTATGAGGGCCAAGTTCAGCAGCAAGCTCACAAGATGCTTTTAAGGCATTATAGTAGATCTCTTCTTGAACCTTGCGAGAAACCTCTCGAGCTCTTGGAGAGTCAAAGGGGATATCCAATTTGAAGAAGGCATCTTGGAGACCCATCAAGCCAAGTCCAACAGGACGCCAGCGATTGTTCGAATCTTCGGCCTGGTGGATGGGGTAGAAGTTGATATCGATTACCCGGTCCAAGTACTTAAGTGCTAAACGGACATTTTCTGCCAGCTGCTTGTAGTTGATGTCGCCGTTTTCAACATAGCGGGAGAGGTTGATAGAGCCTAGATTACAGACTGCTGTTTCCTTGTTAGAGGTCACCTCGATGATTTCTGTACAAAGATTCGACAAGTGAACCACATTATCTTTATTGGAACCGACTTGGTTACACTTGAGATTAGAAGAATCCTTAAAGGTCATCCAACCATTACCGGTTTGGGCGAGACACTTCATCATAGATGCGTAAAGCTCGCGAGCTTTAATCTGCTTTTTGGCAAGGCCTTGATTCTCTGCTTCTCGATAAGCCTGGTCAAACTCGTCGCCATAGAGATCTGTAAAATGGGGAACAATGGACGGGTCGAATAGAGACCATAGCTCATCGTTTTCAACCCTCTTCATGAAAAGGTCAGGAATCCAGTTAGCAATATTCAGGTTGTGAGTGCGTCGCGACTCATCACCAGTGTTTTCACGAAGCTGTAAAAAGTCTAGGATATCGGCATGCCAGGATTCAAGGTAGATACAAGCAGCGCCTTTTCGTTTTCCGCCTTGATTGACTGCTGAAACTGATGAATCCAGGGTCTTAAGGAAAGGAATAATGCCGTTGGAACGACCATTGGTGCCACGGATCAAGGAGCCTTGCGAGCGGACCCGGTGATAAGCCAGGCCAATCCCACCGGCGAACTTTGAAAGCAACGCGACGTCCTTATACTTGTCATAAATCGACTCCAAACTGTCTTCGGGAGAATCCAGCAAGTAGCAAGATGACATCTGCGAGCGCTGGGTTGCCGAGTTGAATAATGTCGGAGTGCTCGGCATATACTCAAATGAGGAAATTAGCTGGTAAAACTCAATGGCTTCTTCAGGCTGTTTCGATAAGCCGCAGGCCACTCTCATAAAGAAGTACTGTGGAGTCTCGAAGACAGTGCGCTTTTCTGGGTCTTTCAGTAAATAGCGATCGTAAACGGTGCGTAAGCCGAAATATTCGAATAGGTCTGATTGTGAGCTTTGGATGGCTTGGTTCAAGACATCGCCATGCTGTTCAACAAAGCTTAAGACGGAGTCAGAAAGAATCCCGACCTGATGGCCATAGGCTATAGAGTCGCTAAAGCTATTGATACCGTGCTTCTTAACCTCGTCACGTACTAGAGTATTCAGCAAGCGAGCGGCTAGTTTTGAGTACTGAGGCTCGTCAGCAATAAACATTGCTGAGCTTTGAATCAGCAAGTTATCGATTTCAACCGTAGAGACTCCATTGTATAAGCCCCGCGACACCTTCTCTGCGATCATCTTTGCATCAACATGATCCAAACCATAACAATGAGCTTGGATCGCTGCGAGCAAACGCTCGATATCAAGAAGCTCCTTTTGGCCATCACGTTTGGTGAGATAGATCTCAGCCTCGCCTGGCTTGTTGATGCTTGAATCTGAATCGAAAGAAGGGGAATGGTTGGTTAGGAGACTCATCAGCTATCCTCGCATATGGTTCACATTTAATCCAAAGGGATTAAGAAAATAGAGGTAAAAAAATCCGTGTCGCCCCTTTTTTAGGGAGCGCATCAATCGTCAAGTTCAGTCTAGTGTGTCGTTAAGGGTTAAGAGCTTGGAAAGTCTTCGCCTGTCTATTCTTTGTTCTCAAGTACATGATCCAGAAGTCAAAGTCATGGTTCATTCTCAACGTCCTAAAACAAACAGCAGGGTCGCAAATTAAGTGTCACTCCACAACAGGAAAAATCTGCTGTGCATCCAAAGTTCGTCGCTCTACAAAGAAAAAATTAAGCCGACGAAAATTAGCATATATAGTGTGAGTTAAGGGTGTCAACCGCTAAATATGGGGTTAACCTGTGAATAACCTGTGTAAAAGTTAGGGAAAGTTCAAGGGTGTTCGGGACTTGGGAGCAGCAAAAAAAGCTGCGAAAAAATTTCATCCACAAGCATACATCAAAAGCGTTGCATTGCAAAAATCCACAGTGAAATAAAGGCCGATGTCTGGAAGGCTGATTGAATTGTTGCAGGAATTTTATCCTTTTTTTCAAGGCTCAAAAAGACTGGTTCACAGAGGCTCTGTGAACCTAGTGAGGGCTACTTTTTTTGCTGCGCGTGCATCACTTCCTCAAGGCTTAAACCTGTTAGCTTCTTAATACCGTTAAGTAGCTTGTACAATGCAAAAAACATAACGATCATCGAGGGGATGACAATCACTGGCCAGCTTAAGGCAGTCATTTGTCCAAGCTCCTCATTGAAAGCTTGTGAGCCGGGCTCACTAACTAAAATGTATTTGGCAAGTGCAAAATTTAGAAATGCCGATAAAAAAAACGACGAGGCAAGCAAATACGAAGTTTGCACCAGTAGTTTTTCAAAAGCAGTCTCGTTATTCTTATTGGCAAGCCTTTCGTGCACGAGGTTGACATTGATAATATTTTCATTGAACAAAAGTTTCTTGACCAATGGATATTTAGTGCGCAAGGAAATGATAATGGCGCAACCGATGAGAGCTGGCACCGTAGCTTCCTTCACTGCAATCCAGTGGGGGGGAAGCTTTATCAGAGTGAAAACTCCTGTCAACAAAATACTGATCAATCCGAGTATTGAAATAAAATTAACTTTGCGACGATCGTAGAAGTCATAGATCCCGTAGCAAAAGGGAAAAGCTAAGGCGATTACGAGGCCAGTAACGGGGCCAAGATGCTCCTCGCCGGTGAACTTCATCAAAATGATCGAAGGGATAGCAATATTCAGCAGCAGGCTGAGCAATGGGTTTTCTTGTTTCTCAGACATAATATTCCTTTCTGTGTCTACGATAGAGCTGGCAGTTCCCAGTCGATTGGAACCTTACCGTTGCGAAGCAAATACTGATTGATTTGTGAAAAAGGTCTTGATCCGAAGAAACCACGATGAGCCGACAGCGGCGATGGATGCACTGACTCTACGACAAAGTGCTTTTCTCTGTCTATAAAGCGGCCTTTCTTCTGGGCGTAGGCTCCCCAAAGGATAAATGCTAGTTGCTCCCGTTGATCGTTAAGTTCGCGAATCACGGCGTCAGTAAAGGACTCCCAGCCACGTTTTTGATGGGATCCGGCTTGGCCTTGGCAGACGGTAAGAACACTATTGAGCAAAAGAACCCCTTGCTCAGCCCAAGATGCTAGGTAGCCATGGCTAGGTTGCTGAATACCTAAGTCCTGTTTAAGCTCCTTGTAGATATTAACAAGTGATGGTGGGATGGCCACTCCAGGGCGGACGGAGAAGCTAAGTCCGTGAGCTTGATTCGGTCCATGATAAGGATCTTGCCCAATCACAACAACTTTTACTTGTTCGAAAGGAGTGAGATTGAGTGCCATAAAATACTCTGTCCCCTTGGGATAGATTGTCTTGCCTTGCTTGATCTCTGAAACCAAAAAATCTTTCAGTTGCTGCATATATGGCTGCTCAAACTCCGGGCGAAGCACTTTTTTCCAACTATCATCGAGCTTTACACTATTTATGTCCAATCAGGTCCTCCTTTTTGCTTCCGAAATCTATCTGGCCCTCGGCCATTTGTCTACGGCCTCTCCGTAGCCCACCTTCATTTGCTGGTACTAATACTTATAAAAACCACCAGTTCTCGCCACTGCTTAGTGGTTTGTAGTGCCAAATACTAAGATATAAACACCCGAAAAGAGCAAAGAAAGATCATTTATTTCAAGTTTTTTTCAGACCAACAGATAAGGAGATTGTTCGCTCTAATATGCGCCTAAACAGCTCTCTTTCCAAGTTGGAGATTGTTATGACTCGGGAAAAAAAACGCTGCCTTATTATCGATGATAGCTACGATTTTGGCGTCCTTATGGAAGAGGGGATTCGCGAGTACTTTGAGTCTGACGTAGCGCAGGATGCATTTACCGCGCAGCAGTTACTGTCACAGAAGAAGTTTGACATCATCCTGAGCGATATCCAAATGCCCTTTCTGAATGGCCTCGACTTAGCCCAGGAGCTAAGACGCAAGTATATCAATATTCCGACAATCTTTATCACCGGTGATGTGACTCCCGAGATATCGAAGCAAGCCTTACAGATCGGGGCTGCAAATCTTCTTGAAAAACCGGTTAACATTCCAGAACTGGTTGCAAAGATGCAGCTAGCCATACAGATTGCCAAAGAGGATCATGAGGATGAGTCTACCGATCATGAGCTTGGCTATATCTATAATTTGCTCAAGTCGCACTACTACGACATCCAAGAGATCCTATATCAAATCCAGTACTATCACGTTCCGATTTCTGTTGTTAAAGAAGAGCTGGATAAGAAGGAGAGGATGGGTAAGTGTCATTTAGATGACCCAGAAAACATCAAGTTTCTGGGTTCTGTAGCGTCTTAAAAGAAGTCTCAAACCATTGTCAAAATCCGAACCAGCTAACCGATAAATTCATATTAATTCAATACCCTTACGGGTGGGCCTGTGGCATAAAACCGAAAAGGCTCATCTTCGCCAAGCTCTTCGAGGAGGTCTTGGATCATCGAATCGATGAGCGTCGATGGGGTGATACCGCGCTTCTTACATAGCTTTTGAAACTTTTTATACCTCTTCTTTTCCAGGTGGAAGCTGGTTCGGATTCCTTCCTTCTTCTCGATGTTAAGTTCCAAAAGCTGTTTAGTATGATTCCTCATTAGCTGTGACACCTCATGTGTGCTAAACCCGCTCCTACTGTGAGACCGCGTGACTCACTAATTTCAAGACTATTTTAACTCATTTCCCGTATAAATCTGTATTCTTTTTCGTATAAAGCATGTGTAAGAAGTAATAATTTATGCGTAACTTTGATGCAAAATCTGCGCAAGTGTGATTTATATTGTTTTATATCAGAGCCTTATGAAATTTTTTTGAAAATCTCAAATGAACTTATTTCACATGAGTTGCACAGTTTCAGCATTAGTGTATGTGCTTTCTGCTAAAATCTTGAAATGCAAAGAAGCATCTTTAACTCAAAATTTAATGCTCGCAAGAGAGTTTTACGCCCTGCCTCTAAGCTACCAATTACCTATCATTTACTGATAAATCATTGTGAATTTCCAAGTGCTCTTGGCAGCAAAAGTCTCAGTATATTACGCAAAAATTAATCATAGATTGCATAAGTACTGAGTAATAAATGCCTAAGACAAAAATAATGATGATGTTAATATTAGGTATATCTGGTGCTAAAGTTAGTATGATCGTATCCGATAGACTCTATAGAACGAGTAAAGCGCGGCCAAGAGCTAGGTTTTAGGCTCTGCACAGATCGAGGAAAAGCATGGAAGCAAGTACACTCGGCAATCGATATCGACTTATAGAACCCCTGGGTCAGGGGGGAATGGCAGTTGTTTTTCGTGCATGGGACAAGTCATGTGATCGCTTCGTTGCCATTAAGAAGATTCACAAACATCTATGTGAGCACCAAGGAGTTCGCGGCCGGTTTCAGTTTGAAGCCAAAGCCATTTCACAAGTAGAGCATCCCAATATTGTGAAGTTCCTTGACTATTCAGGGCAGGAATCAAAAGATTTGTGGATCGCCATGGAGCTTCTAGAGGGCTCAGATCTCATCGACTATATCGATCGGTCTCAGAAAGGTTATCTGGCCCCGCTCCCAGCAGTTCTTATCTTCAACGATATTGCGGGGGCTCTGAAAGAGGTTCATCGTAATAACATCATTCATCGAGATATTAAGCCTGAAAACATCATGATTTTACACAGTGGTCATGTGAAGTTGATGGATTTTGGGATAGCTCGCGATGTGCATCTAGGAAATCTAACCCAGGTGGGGGATTTTCTTGGTTCACCAAACTACATGTCTCCAGAGCAGATCCGAGGAGCGAACCTAGATAAGCAGGCGGACATCTATAGCTTAGGGGTCGTTTTGTTTCGGATGCTCACCGGGCAGCTGCCATTTGATGGTCAGAATCATCACGAAATCTGTATGAAGATCCTTTTGGGTCACTATAAGCCACCGAACGAGATTCAAAGTGGTATTTCACCGATCCTATTGCGCATTGTAACCCGTTGTCTCGCGCTTAAACCTGAGCAACGCTACGAAAGTATTGAACACTTACTGCTTGATGTTCATGATTTTCTAGTTCTGTCGAAAGATCGGCATTTTCGTAAGCGTAATAAAACAATAATCAGTAGCTCGTCTCCAAAACAGCGAGCCTAATAACGCCTAACAGCACTCTAGGCTCCCCTCCTAGTGGTGTTTTAGTTCCCAGTCACAGACCTTCAGTATCCCCCTTGCTGAAGGTCATGGCCCGGCTGAGCGCTCTTCTCATGCCAAAATCGTTTGGTCGGGTCTGTCGTCTCCCCTATGCTGGCCATCTAGCTACTGCTAGGTGGCCTAGCTTTTTATGAACACTATTGGTTCGAATTACCCCATCCAGAGTGCGCTGATACTTCTCATACCAACCGGAGTCGCTGCCTACAGCAACTTCCTTGTAAACCAATTCGCCTCTGCATACTATTATCACCAAAAAATGTCGTCTTTAACCTAGCATTTAGTCCTTGATAACATTAACTTAGGTCTTTTCCTAAGAGTTGCGGAGACGGTATGTCAAAACAAGAAGATAGCGATTCACAGCCAACCCCTTTTGATCCAGCCTACACCCAGCTATTTTCCTATCCAAAAATGGTGAGAGACCTGCTGGTAAACTTCGTCAAGCAGCCCTGGGTAAATGATATCGATTGGGATAGTCTGCATACCTTAAGCCCAAAGTTTGTAACCAAAAAGCTGAGAAAGCGTGAATCAGATATCATATGGACGGCGAAGTGGCAGGATAAAGACCTTTACATCATTTTGTTTCTGGAGTTCCAAAGTTCCGTAGAT